>NZ_JACGAR010000001.1:0-133958 GCF_020137585.1 Campylobacter sp. RM12654 | reverse complement strand
AGTTGTATTAGGATACGGAGTTGATAAAGATGGCTTTTTTACAAGTGATTTTAACAACGCCGCAGGAATTCCTGAAGATTTTAAAATACATAGCGATACTTTAAAAAATCTAGTAGAAAATAACGAAAAATCATATTTGGCACATAGACCATTTTATGAAATTGATATAGCAAAAAGCGTTGGTAATGCTTATAAAGTCTTAAGCCAAGTTGTAAGTGAAGATTTTTTAAACTCTAAAGAATTTTTTAATACCGAAGATATAAAGCAATTTCCACAAGGTTATATTCAAGCAAGAAGTGATGAAATCAAAATCAATAAAATTTTACATTCACCTGATGATTATGAGAATAATCACGGAATGACTTTTCAAAATGAACTTTACCAAACTCATCATCCCTTATTTTATTCTTTTGACAATGATGATAAAACCTTACCAAACACAAATGTTTTTCCACCTGATAATATCAAGCAAGACCCTAGATTTAGTGGATATTTTGGTGATTATGACGAAGCAAGACAAAATTATATAAATGAAAATGGAGAAATATCAAAAGGCGGGCTTTTGATAGGTATATTAAAATCAAACCCAACTTTAATTGAAGGAGAAAGCACATATAAAGGTAAATTAAGTGGTTATGATAGAAAAATTAGCTCGGCTACATTTTTTGCATTTGATAAAGCGTTAGGAATGCAAGTAATGGCAAGGGGAGAAAATGGCTTTATGAGTGCTGAAGTTGAGCGTATGCCAAGATGGCTGAAAGATTATGTCAAATTAAATGCTTATGATAAACCATTAAGCCAAAGAAGTGCTATTTTAGGAAGTGCTAATTATACTAAAACCTTATATAGTCTTAATAGTGGATTTTTTAGTAGTAATAAAAAAGCTGAAGAAAAACAAGCTGATGAATTTATGAGAAAGATAAGAGAATTAATGGGTTTAGAAAATCCAAATAAAAACATTAGCGAATTAAATTATGATGAGTTTTTAAAACTAGCTTTTAGTTTTAGCCAAAATAAAGTATCTAATATAAGATTGTTTGATATAAAAGTTTAGATTATTTTAGAAATTTTATTGCAAAAGTTATAAGATATTTTGATTTTTGAAAAGATTTTCTTATCTTAAATTCTTAAAACTCAATAGAATTTAAAATAAGAATAAAAAGCGAATTAGGAATAATCCTAATTCAAAATTATTAAAGTTTGCCGCCTTCTACAACAACGCTTTCTTTATCAATATCAGTTCCATAAACAGGTGCTAGAGTTTCATCATAATTTTTGTGGAAGAATTGCTCTTCGCCTAGTTTTACTATCTCATTATTTAGCCATTCTAAAAGCTCTTTATTGCCTTTTTTAACAGCAGGTGCGATTACATCAATATCCCCTAATTCACTAATACCTACTACAAAATCAGGATTGTTTTTAACCCAAGCAAAAAGCAAGGTATTATCGTGTGCTAGTGCAGCACCTCTGCCATCTAATAATGCTCCAAAAGTTTCAGTATTTTGGTCGTATTTTGCTAGATTTACTCCGTTTTTATTTTTTGTAAAATACGCATCAGCAGTTGTGCCTTTATTTACGATTAGAGTTTTTCCATCTAGTTCTTTAATGTCTTTAATCTCTGCATTTTTAGGACTTGCAATGCCTAATGAAACTTTCATATAAGGTAATGCAAAATCAACAACTCTTGCTCTTTCAGGTGTTTTTGTAAAATTAGCTAAAATAATGTCAACTTTATCAGATTGTAAAAACTCAACCCTACTAGCAGCCTCAACAGGAACTAAGGTTAATTTATCTTCACTACCTAATAAATCTTTAGCAATTCTTTTTGCAAAATAAATATCATAGCCTTGGAATTTGCCTTCTTTATCAACAAAGCCAAATGGTGGTTTATCAGCAAAAACACCTATTTTAATATTATCGCTAGTTTTAATCTCTTCAATATTTCTAGCATTAGCAAAACAGGTTAGTAAAGCCCCTGCAACAAGTGATAAAATAACTTTTTTCATAATTTCTCCTTTAAATAAAATCGTCGTAATTAAAACGCAAAAAAATTAATAAAAGATAATTTTAATCCTTTTTAAATTCAAACATATTTAAAAATTGCTTAGCTCTATTAGTTTGCGGATTTGTAAAAAACTCTTCAGGACTTGCAATTTCAACGATTTTGCCACTATCCATAAAAATAATTTTATCAGCTACAGCTCTAGCAAATGCCATTTCGTGAGTTACTATTAGCATTGTTTTCTCTTCTTTTGCAAGATTTAATAATACATCTAAAACTTCTCTTACTATTTCAGGATCAAGCGCAGCCGTAACTTCATCAAAAAGCATAATTTCAGGATTCATACATAAAGCCCTAACTATTGCAATTCTTTGTTTTTGACCACCACTTAGCTCTTTTGGATAGGCGTTTTGTTTGTGTTCTAAACCAACTTTTTGTAATAAATCTAGGGCTTGTTTTAAAACTTCATCTTTTTTACGCTTTTGAACTTTCATAGGAGCTAATAAGATATTTTCAAGCACATTTAAATGGTCAAACAATTCATAGCTTTGAAACACCATTCCAACATATTTTCTAATCTCTTGCCAGTTTTTATAATCTTTAGTAATTATTTCATTTTTTATATAAATATTTCCACTAGCTATATTTTCAAGTCCGTTAATACACCTTAAAGTTGTGCTTTTTCCACAGCCACTAGGCCCTACTAAAACAACAACTTCGCCTTTATTAACTTCAAAAGAAATATCCTTTAAAGCGTGGTTATTGCCGTAAAATTTATTAATATTTTCAAGTTTTAAAATACTCATTAACTCCACCTTTTTTCTAGTATTTTTGATATTTTTGATAAGGGATAACAAATTATAAAATATATAAAAAATATAATTGTATAAATATATAAAGGTGCTAGATTGCTAATAAATAATGTAACTTCTTTTAATTGATTACCTATTGCTAAAATATCTACAACACCTATTAAATAAGCTACTGAAGTAGTCTTAATCATACGGCTTAAAAGATTTATTACATTAGGAATTAATCTTTTTAATGCAAGTGGCAAAATAATATATCTATACATTTGGTATTTGCTAAGTGCAAGTGCGATTGAGCTTTCAAATTGGTGTTTAGGAATACTTGTTATTGCACCCCTTACTAAATCCATCATCTCAAACATACCCCAAATCACAAATACAATAATAGTAGCACTAATAGCATCTATACTAAGCCAACTTGACATTCCAAAATATATTAAAAATAGCCAAACGATAATAGGCATAAATCTTATAATTTCAAGAATTATTTTTAGAATATAAAAAATAATTTTATTTCCTAAACTCATAAAAACGCCTAAAACAAGCCCGCCTATAATTGAGAAAAATATAGATACAAAAGATATAAATAAAGTAACTTTTAAGCCTTCATAAAGCCTTGAATAAATTGATAAATCAAATAATATTTCACTCATTTTCTAATCCTTGCTTCAAACCAAGTTAAAAATAATGAAAGCGGTAAAATCATTATAAAATAAGCAACACAAAGCATAAATAAAGCTTCATTAGTTACATAATAAAGTCCTATTATATCTTTTGCTGTATAGACTAAATCAGCTAGAGCTATTACACTTACTACTGATGTTTCTTTTAACAAAAATATTATATTTGCATTAATACTAGCTATAGAAACTCTAAGTGATAATGGCAATAATATGTAGTATAAAACTTGATTTTTGCTTAACGCTAGAGCATATCCTGCTTCTATTTGGTGCTTATTAATAGCATTTAAGCCTGATTTTAAACTCTCAGCCATATATCCACCACCTAAAAATGCAAGTCCAATTACTCCACAAGTAAAGGCTTCAAGTTTAATTCCAAGCTTTGGCATTGCATAATATAAGAAAAACAAATGAATTAAAAGCGGGGTATTTCTTGAAAGCTCTATATAAGCATTACAAATTAGTTTTAAAAACCTTAGTTTATGTAGTTCAACCCACATACAAAATAGCCCTATTAAAAATGATAAAACTATGCCATAAAATGCAAGTTTTATAGTAAGGATTAATGCGTCTATGTAAAGTGGATAAAACTCTTTTATAACTTCAAAATCCATCTAAGCTCCTAGCTAAAATAAAAACGGGTTAAATATATCTTTTTTTGATAAATAATATTTGCAATTTTATTTTCAAATTCTTTTAATTTTGTTGCAAAAATTATTAATAAATATGTGTTTATATTAAATAATTTTATTCAAATAAATTAACTTGATTTTGAGATAAATAATTTAAAGAAATCTTTAAGAATGCTTATTTATAATCAGCCTTTTAATTTTGGCTAAGTTTTAGCTATACAAAGGAATTTTATGAAAACTTCAAATTTTGGTGCAGAACTTGCACACTTTCATCAAAACTACCTAAGCAAATTCTATAGCAATACTAAAGCGGTTATGGTTTTAAGCATAATGGCAACTTTATATTTTGCTATTTTTGGTGGTGTTTTTGCAGTAACAGGTGAATTTACTCGTATCGGTGGGGAAATTCTTGAGCTTTTTGGAATGGATTTAAGTTCGTATTCATATTATCAAAAGCAAAATCTAAACGGAACTATGCTAACTCGTGTTGATGGGGTTATGATTATCGGACTTATAATTGGTTGTTTATTAGCTGCTAGCGTTGCTAATAAGGTGTATTTTAGAAAAATAGCTTCTAAGACTAGATTTTTTCAAGCATTAATTGGCGGGATATTAGCAGGATTTGGTGCTAGACTTGCTTGGGGATGCAATTTGGCTAACTTTTTTACAGGTCTTCCTTATTTTTCTTTACATACTTGGGTTTTTGCTATTTTTATGTGTCTTGGGGTTGCAGCGGCTATTTTGGTGCTAAAAATTAAGATTTTTGCTCCTAGATATGAGATGATTAAAACAAATACTCCGCAATTAAAAATAGATAAGAATTTAGAACAAAAAAACAAAATTATTTTATTTCTTAGCGTAATTGCTTTTTTTGTATTCTTTGCGTATTTAGCTAGTAATGATACTAAAAATCTTCCTACAGCATTGATATTTGGAGTGATTTTTGGCTGGTTGATACAAAAAGGACAGATTTGCTTTACTTCTTGTTTTAGGGATTTATTTTTATTTAAAAGATATAGTTTTTCTTTAGCTTTATTTGTATCAATGTTAGTTGCTAGTATTTTCGTATTTGCATTATTAAATAAAGGCGGATACAACGCTAAGGTTTTAGAAATATCTCTTGGGCTTTGCACGGGAGCATTTATATTTGGCTTTGGTATAGTGTTTGCAGGTGGTTGTGAATGTGGATTTTTATATCGTGCAGTAGAAGGGCAAACTCATTTTATAGTAGTTGGTATTGGAAATATAATAGGAACTATGCTAATTGCTTTAAATTATGATTTATTGCCTAAGTGGTTTTTGAGTGGAGAAAAAATCAAATTAAGCGGATATAGTGGTCTTGGCATTAATATAGCTTTATTTTTAATAAGCATTGCTTTAATATTATTTTATGCAAGGAGAAAAAATGAAAATTGATTATTCTATTTCTTTATTAGGCGAACCTTGTCCTTATCCTGCAATTGTTGCTAATGAAGTAATTCACAAGTTAAAAAGCGGCGAAGTATTAGAAATAATTAGCGATTGTCCGCAAAGTATTAATGGAATTCCACCTGATATGAAAGCTTTAGGTCATAGTTGCGAAGTAGTGCAAAATGGCTCTATTTTAGGCTTTTATATCACTAAAAAATAAGTTTAGAATTTAAAACAGAAGTTTTAAATTCTAATTAACTTAAATCTTAAAATATAAACTAGACTTGCAAGTAAGCAAAAAACGCTTATTATGCAAGCTAGTGCAAAACTCGTATTAGCATTCATAGCACCGACTAAAAACGCTGCAAATCCTGCGAACATAAATTGCATAGCTCCAAGTATTGCTGAAGCACTACCTGAATATTTTTTAGATTTTTGCATAGCTTTTGTAACTAGATTTGGTGTTATAAAGCCTAGCATACATAAAGTTAAGAATAAAAATAAAGTAAAAGTATAAAAATTATTTGATAAAAGTATTAAGCAAAATGAATTAATTATCATTGTTATACAAGCTATAAAAATTACTTTTGATATACCAAATTTAGAAGTAAAATACACATTTAATCTAGCTGTTATCATAAATCCTAAAGAATTTATCCCAAATATTAATCCATATTCTTGTAAGCTGATATTAAAAACATTGGTAAAAACAAAACTTGAGCCACTAATATAAGCAAATAAAGTGCTCATAATTAAACTTGAGCTAATTACATAAATTAAAAAACTTTTATTAGTTAAAACACTTTTATATGCTTTATAAATATTTGAAAATGAAAATGGAATTTGATTTTTGTTACTTTCTTTTATATAAAAAATACTTAAAAATAATAATAAAATTCCAAGACAAAATAAAGTAATAAAAATACTTTGCCAAGAAAAATATTTAAGCAAAAGCCCACCAATGCTAGGAGAAATCATAGGAGCTATGCTAGAACTAATCATCATTAATGAAAATACAGCCACTGCTTTTTGCTTAGAAAAACAATCATTTACAATAGCTCTTGCAATCACAACCCCAGCACATCCGCCAAGTGCTTGCATAAATCTTAAAGCAATAAAAGTATAAATATTATCAACTAAAAAACATAAAAAGCTAGATATTATAAATATAAAAAGTCCTATAATTAATGGGATTTTTCTACCATAAATATCGCTAATTGGTCCATATAATAATTGTCCTAATGCAAAGGCTATAAAAAAACTAGCAATGCTTAATTGAGTATAAAACTCACTTGTATTAAAACTATGCTGAACTAAGCTTAATGCAGGTAAATACATATCAGTTGCAAGTGGGGCAATAGCACTTAAAAATGCCAATATTAAAATAAAAAATTTTTCTTTCATCTATACTCCTAAAAAATATGATATTGTCTTAATTTGGCAAATGAAGTTTTATGCAAGGAAAATTACCTTGCATAAATTATTAATGTTGATGATGATTGATTGCTTCTGGATATTTATAGCCTTTTTTCTCTAAATATTCTTGCATAAATTTAATTTCAATTTCTTGAGCTTTTATAATATCATTAGCTAATTTTTTGATATTTTCATCTTCTCCATATTTTAAAACGATTTTAGCCATATCAACAGCACCAATGTGATGAGGTAGCATACCTGCTACAAATGCTATATCAGGGTCGTTTTCATTCATACCTGCTTGCATTTTAGAGTGCATTTTCATCATACTTTCATTTAGTTCTTTTTTCATATCGTTTAATTCTTGAGGACTTAAATCTTTAGCAAATAAACTAAATGCACCTAAGCATAAACATAAAAAAATTTTTTTCATAAAATACTCCTTGTTTTAAATAAAGATATATTTTATTAATTAGTATTTTCTATTAAGTAAATTATTTGGCTTTTACATTAATTAAGACTATTTCGCTACTTGCATTAAACCTAGCTACTATACCCCAAAATCCCGCTCCACTTGTTACATACATTTTGCTATTTTTTACATTATATAAGCCTTTTAAATATCCTTGCTCAAGTTTAACAGCTAGGCTAAAAGGAAAGATTTGTCCTGCGTGAGTATGTCCAGCTAGGATTAAATCATAAGGGCTAACATCGTATTTTTTAACAAATTTTGGCTGATGGGTTAGTAAGATATTAAACTTATCTAATTTAGGCTTTAATTTGCTAATATCAGGCTCAAAAGTCTTAAGCTTTAGCCCCATCAAATCATTTACACCTGATATTACAAAATCATCAAATTCTATGCTTTTATTATCTAAAAAATGCAATTTATATTTTTTTAATTCCTTAGCGATACTGCCTACTCCGTGATAATATTCGTGATTTCCTAAGACATAAAATGTGCCATAGGTTGATTTTAGTTCATTTAGATAATTAAGGTTTTTGACATTATTAATACCTGTATCTACTAAATCTCCTACGATTACTACTAAATCAGGATTTAAAGAATTAATTTTATTAATTATATTTATAAAAAACTCATCATTTAAATTCTTTTTTAGATGAATATCAGCTATCATTGCGATTTTTAAATCTTTTTTTAGTTTATCTTCGTTTAGATTTATTTCTTTTATTTTAGGGACTTTTATTGCGTTTTTTGATACCTTATAAAAAAATACAAAAGCTATGAAAACAAATATATACTCATAATTTAAAATATTTATATCTTTTAAATAATAAATAAGTATAAAAAATATAGGAAAAAAATTGAATATCTCCCATATATCAATTGCTTTTGCAAAATGTTCTTCATAGACTATTTTTGTCTTGATATAATAAAAACTCATAATCATAAAAAACACAATAGTTGAAGCAATTAAAATTATAAAAGAATAATATAAAAGCTCTTTAATTAAGTTTTCTTGAGTAATTAAGCTTAGTTCAAACGCAAAAATAATACTATAAAAAGCCACAATTATTTTTCTAAATTTATTAAAAGTATTATTTTTAATAGTTCTTAAAAGCATATTTGCATTAGCGAAAAATACCAATAAAAAATATAAAATACCAAGTAATATAGCCATAATTAGTCCTTATTAGAATTTAAATTAGTAATTTCAAACTGCAATTCATCAGCAAATAGATTTCTCATACCAAAAATCCTACTTAATATTACATCTTGTTCTTTTACACTTGAGAGATTTTTGCCTGCATCTATTGTGGTTATTGCTACTTTTCCAACGATAATTCTACTCTCAACTCCACGCTCATAATTTTTAATCCCCCATAAATTATGCAATATATAGATTTTGTTATCAAATTCTCCTAAATATAAAACTATATGACCTTTTAGAGCTAGCAAGGTTGCAAAAGGTATTGCATTGCTTTTAATATAATTATATTTTTGTTTATTGCTAAGTTTTGAGATATTAAAAAATATTTTTCTATTTAAATAATCTTTTTGATAGATTTGATCTTGCGAATTTCTAGCTAGAAAAACTCCAAATGTGCCAAAGACATCTTTTAAAAAAGCAGAGCAATCTCTATCGCCGTTTAATCCGCCCCAGCCATAGTTTTGTCCTATTAATTCATTTGCGATTTTTTTTAAATCAACGCTAGAAAAACTATCTCCAAGCTTGAAAAAATCTTCTTTTTTGACCTTTATTTCAATAAGTTTTGCGTTATTGTTTAAATCCTTTTTAAAAACTCTTATAGTATAAAAATTAGCACTTTCTTTACTTAATGCCAAAGGCATTCCAATTCTTGCGTATTCTATGAAGTCTTCATTTTTATCTATTAATGCAATTTTATCTTTTTTAGGCATTATGAAGTCTTTTGATGATTTATAAATATTTAAATCTTCATCACTAATAAATGCAATATTTTTATTTTCTATAAAGCCAACTACCACGCTATTATAAATAAAACTCCAGCCAAAATCCTTGCTAAAATGAGAGATTTTAACAGGAGTATATGCGTAGATAAATGAGTTTTGCAAATAATCAAACGGATAGCCTTCGCCTGCTAATTTAGGATTTTTAAATCTTGGTTTTTTAGTAGGTAATAATCTTAAATTACTTGAATGAATAATGATTGCATTTTTTGAAATTTTGTTTAAATTATCAAAATCAGCATTATCCACTATATTTTGCATTAATTTTTGAGAATTTAATTGATAATTTTCTCCATAACCTGTGTCTTTTAAAATATCATTTGCAATATTTTTCATATTGATATTGGTTTTGTCAATTCCCCACACATAAAATAGGTTTTTTAAATAATTTTCTTTTAATTTTTGCGATACTTCTTTATTGATATAAAACTCATTGCTCTCATAATTATTTAAGTCTTGAGATGGAAGAGCAAAATAATTTTTACTGCAAGAAGTAAAAATTACAACACAAATAATTAAAAT
Organism: Campylobacter sp. RM12654; assembly: GCF_020137585.1. NCBI lineage: Bacteria > Pseudomonadati > Campylobacterota > Epsilonproteobacteria > Campylobacterales > Campylobacteraceae > Campylobacter > Campylobacter sp. RM12654. The sequence goes on along the minus strand of NZ_JACGAR010000001.1, from coordinate 124,035 downwards.
AATATTTCTCATCATTCAAATCTAATTAAAATTGCACCTATGAATTTATTATCTTCGTAAGCTTCAACCCTATAAATCTTACCTGCTTTATCAATTGAGTATTGTTTTTGCATATTTTTAAGGCTTAGTTTTATACTATCTTCACTATCTTTTGCGTTATAGCCTATGACATTAATTCTTACTTTATCGTGCTTTTTAACTAAAAAATAATTTTTTACTTCAATCATTTTTGCAAAATTAGTTGTGATTTCTTTATCATCAACAATTAAATTTAACTTATCAATAATATCGCTATATTCAACATTTTTTTCTAAATACAAATTAGTTTGAAAGCGATTGCCGTATTGAATACTAAAGCCATTATCTTGATTGTTTTTAAAAATCGCAGTTAATTCATTGCTAGCTTTATAAGTAAATGGCAATTTTATTGGAATAAATCTTATTTTTTCTCTTGGTTTTTGAAGGCTTAATAAAAAGCGATTTTCAATTTTAATTAAAATCGGTTTTTCAATAACTTCTCTTACTGCATTAGGATTTAATTCAAATTCTCGCTCAAACTCAACTCCAGCAGCCTTTAAATAGCTCTCAATTGCTAGTAAATGATAATATGCTCTTTCGTGGGTTAATAGATTTTTGCTAGCTTCGTTTGCATAGGCGGCTTTACCTTGAGTAATTGCATAATAAGTTAGGCTTTTTAGCATTTCTTCATCGCCATTTGCTGTGTTTGTGTTTTTTAAATGATAGCTATGTAATTTGTGTAATAAATTATTATTTATACTTTCACAAGCCTTACTTGCAATTTCGTTTAAATTCCCGTATTTTGCGTCAATTTGCTCTTGGTCAATTATGCAAGAATTTCCCCATTTTTTAGGATTTTTATCCTTATTTATATAATTTGGAGAATAATATCCACTACCATCGTGAAGATTTATTATGAGTTTTACTTCAGGTAAAGTTATTATTTTTTTAATTAATTCAACTGTGTAATAATCAGGGTCATCTTCACTAAGTTCTGCGAATTTGCGATTTAAATCTCCAAATTCTCCACGACTTCTAGCAATTATTGAATCAAATGCAAGATTTGGCACTACAATTACTTTTCCTTTAGTGATTTTATAATCCGTGATTAATAAGCTAGCAGCGTGAAAACCACCTGGCTCATCTCCTTGAATACCGCCAAAAATCAAAACGGTATTATCACAAACTTTTTCACATTCTCCTAAAGTGTTTATAGTAAAATTTAAAGCAAATAAATTAAGACTTAAAAATGTTAAAAATATCTTAAGCATTCAAAAACTCTCTTACCATTTTATCTACACTAAACACATCATCAATAGTATTTATTTTACTATCAGCAAATTTATCTAAAGCCTTAAATACTGCGTCGCTAATATCATAGAATTTACATTCATCTTTTAAATATTTATATACAAATTCTTCATTAGCAGCATTGATAATAACACCTAAATCAGGATTGTTTAATAGCTCATCTTTTAGCCTAAAAATAGGGTATTTATTAGGATTTATCTCAAAGAATTCTAATTTAGCAAGTTTTAAAATATCAAAATATTCACAAGCAGCAAAATCACTCTCACCTAAGAGTGCATTTGCAATGCTAAGCTTCATATCAGGCACGCTAAAATAAGCACTCATTGAGCCATTAATACTTTCGCAAAATGCGTGAATACTTGAGCTTGGCTCTATGATTGCATCTAATTCTAAATTAGGGTATAAATGTTTTGCTTCTATTAATTCATAAAGCTTATTTGTCATTGTTGCACTATCTATTGTGATTTTTGCTCCCATATCCCAATTAGGGTGTTTTAAGGCTTCATTTGCTTTTAGATTTGCAACTTCATTGTATTTAAAAAATGCCCCACCACTAGCGGTAATTGTTAGCTTTTTAGGGTGTTTAATACCCCTTAAAAGTGCTGCTAATGCACTATGCTCGCTATCAATAGGAGAGATATTAAAAGTATCAAGAAATTTTCCAGCCACAACCAAGCTTTCTTTATTTGCTAAAAAGAGTTTTTTATCTAATTCTTGAGTTTGTAAAGATATTTTAAGCCCTGCAAATCCTACTATTGCATTGATAATTCCATCACTTTTTAAATCTTGCATTATAAATGCAGCGTCTTTTATTGAGTATTTATTAGAATGATTTACTTTATCTAGTATTTCATCACTTGCTAAGACTATTTTAGGATTAAACATTTTTATTTGTTCGTTTAATAATTCATAGTTTTTATAAGCACTAATGCACTCTAATTTAATATCAGCTTGTTTTATGATTTTTAAAGCATTAACGCCGATTGAACCAGTTGAACCAAATACACTTATAATTTCAGGTTTTGTTGGATTTATAGTAAAGCTCATAAGAATACCACCATAATAATACTAGCAAAAATCAAAGCATCAACTCTATCTAATACTCCGCCATGTCCAGGGAAAAGCTCTCCACTATCTTTAACCTTCGCTAAGCGTTTTAAATAGCTTTCAAATAAATCTCCAAATACAGCAAAAAACGCCATTAAAAATGATAAAAATAAAACTCCAAAAAAGCCAATCTCACTATAAACAAAACCAGCATAAATACTTGAAATTATTGTGCTAATGATAATTCCACCGATTACTCCTTCTAAAGTCTTATTAGGAGAACTTGGACTAAAGCTAGTTTTTCCATATTTTTTACCTACAAAATAAGCAAAACTATCACATAAAACAACGCTTAAAAGTAGCCAAATAAAGCCACTTAATTCAAATCTAATATAAGTTTCAAAAATAAAGCTAATTCCAATTCCTGCATAAATAAATGGTAGAATTTCTTTTAAATCTCCTTGTTTATATGCTAAAAAAGAAGCAAGAACTAAAATAGCAAAAATCATAGAAACCACAGGCATTTGAGTATAAATTCCTAATATCAATCCTAAGGCTAAAATTAAATAATTATTTTTAGTATCAAATAATTTACAAGCTTCAAAATATCCAATGCCACTAGCTAATAAAAATATTATTAGCCATAAATAATAAGAATTTATCGCTAGAAAAATTACTGCAATTATTGCAAAAATTAAGCCTGTTTTTATTTTTTCATTCAACATAAATACTCCTTAAACAAGTTTATCAAAAAGCCTATCGCTTTCTTTTATTTCTTCAATTTCTTCATCTTCTTCTATCATAACACCGAAAAAATTAGCTCTTTTATGCTCTTTTTTAGGGCGTTCTTCTTGATATGATTTTTCATCATCAAGATTTGTGTTTGTTTTTGAGCTTTCGCTACTTTCTTCTATTACATTAACTTCTGGCGTAACTAAAGTAATTTGCTCATCAGCAAACATTTTTGCATTATGTTTTGCGTGATTATCAATCGCTACGCCTTGATTTTGATTTATATAATTTATATTTCCAATATTATTTACACTCATAAAAAAACCTTTATAGTATCGTAATTAACATAATTAACGAATGCTTTTTCAATAATTTTTACATTTGCTCTTTTTGTAAAATCTACTAAAAAATTACCTTCTTTTTTACCAGAATAACAAGCACAAAGACTTGCAGCATGATAGATTAAATCTATATCATAGCTTTTTTTGTTGCTTGAAATTATTACATGAGAGCCTTTTAAATCCTTTAAATGAAACCATAAATCATCTTTTTTGCTATTTTTTAGCAAATATTCATTAGCGTTTTCATTAAGTCCTACGCTAATTTTGTAATCATTTACATAAAAATTTAATATATTTGGATTTTGCTGGGTTTTGCCTTTTTTATTGTTTTTTGCGAATAATGAGCGTAAAAATACTTCATCTTTTGTGCAAATTATTGCTTGTTTTAGGCTATTTAAAGCATTTATTTTTTCGTTTAGATTATCTTTTTCTATGCTTATATTTTTTGCTTTTTGGCTTAATTTTTTAGCGTTTTTATAAATATTATTTAGCTCATATTTTGCAGAATTGATTAAAGAATATTTATAAATTCCTATTTCAAATTCTCTTTCGTAATCTTTTATTTTATATAAGTTTTCTTTTAGTGCATCGCCTTTTGCGTATTCATAAAGTGCTTTTTTGTTTAGTAATTCTTCATCTTCTAAAGAATTTATCAAAAGCTCTAATTTTTCAATTTTTTTATCATTTTCCATTATTTTTTGAGCTTTTAATGAGTTTAATTTCTCGTTTTGAAGACTTGCAAAAATATTTGCGAAATAAATTTTAAAATCTTCAATTTTTATATTTTTTTCAGTGATTTTTGTAGGTTCTAAATCTATGTAAGGTTCATTTTGTAAAATATCTCTAAGGTTGTTTTTGCCGTATCTTAAGGCACTTATTATATTTCTTTTATCATCTAAGATTAGTGCATTTGTAAATTTTCCTGAAAACTCAAGTATTAAATAAAATTCCATTTTTTTATAAGCGTGAGCTAAGGCTAGTTTAAACTCTAAAATCCTATTATTTATAGGCACTTTAATATCTAAAATACTTGCGTTAAAAAGCATTTTTTTAAGTTGTAAATCAAATGGACTAGTATAATCTTTAGCATATAAATTACCACTATAAATTGCACTTTTGCCCTTGGTTAAATCAAAATATAATTTATCTTTAAACTCAATACATAAGCAATTATCGTTTATTCTATATGCACGATTTATCTTTTTATATTGCTTTAAATAATCTTTAATTTGCACTAAATCATAATAATTCATTTTTAATCCTTTTATTAATTTTAACGGCTAAAATTAATAAAATTAGAAAAAAAGGGAAATCTATGACTTTAACAGAACAAATATTTGCTCATCATATAGGAAAAGAAGTAAAAGCAGGTGAGATTATTGATTGTCCTATTGATATGGTAATAGGAAATGATATTACAACTCCAATTTCTATTAAACAATTTAAAAAAAGTGGTGCTACAAAATTAGCTAATCCTGATGGTTTTGCAATTGTGCTTGACCACTATATTCCTGCAAAAGATATTCTAAGTGCAAATCAAGCAAAAATTAGTAGAGATTTTGCAAAAGAACATAATTTAAAATATCTTTTTGATGAAAAAAATATGGGTATTGAACACGCACTTTTACCTGAAAATGGACTTATTAGCCCAGGTGATGTGATAATTGGTGCAGATAGCCATACCTGTACGCATGGAGCTTTAGGAGCATTTGCTACTGGAATGGGAAGCACTGATTTAGCGTATGCAATGATAACAGGTAAAAACTGGTTTAAAGTACCAAGTGCTATTAAAGTGCAATTTCGTGGAAAATTAAAGCCTTGGGTTTATGGAAAAGATTTAATTTTAGAAATTATTAGAATTTTAGGCGTTGATGGGGCTTTATATAAATCATTAGAGTTTTTTGGAATTGAAGAGCTTGATATGGATAGCCGTTTTAGTTTATGTAATATGGCGATTGAAGCAGGTGCAAAGAATGGAATTTGTGCTGTTGATAATGTTACAAGAGAGTTTTTAAACTCGGTTAATTTAAAGAGAAAAGGCGTTGAGTTTAGCCACTTGCCAAATGCTGTTTATGAAAGAGTAATTGAGATTGATTTAGACAAGCTTGACCCTGTTGTAGCATATCCGTTCTTACCAAGTAATGGTAAAAGTATAAAACAAGCTGTAAGTGAAAAGGTAAAAATTGACCAAGCATTTGTAGGCTCATGCACAAATGGAAGGCTAAGTGATTTAAGAATTGCAGCGAGTATTTTAAAAGATAAAAAAGTTCATTCAGATGTAAGAATGATAATTACTCCAGCTACAACTAAAATTGCTTTACAAGCTCAAAAAGAAGGCTTAATGGATATATTTGCTAGTGCTGGTGCAGTTGTAAGTAATCCAACTTGTGGTGCGTGTTTAGGTGGGTATATGGGGATTTTAGCTGATGGAGAGCGTTGTATATCAACTACGAATAGAAATTTCGTAGGTCGTATGGGTGCAAGAACTTCAGAAGTTTATCTTGCAAATAGTGCAATTGCTGCTGCTAGTGCAATTAAAGGATATATTTGTTCTCCTGATGAGCTTTAAAAATAGCGTTTGCCTAATTTTAGGTGGTGGAAAATCAAGTAGAATGGGGCAAGATAAGGCTAATTTACGCTTTATTTATAAAAAGCGTGAAATTAGCCTGATTAATTATTTATATGAAAAATTACAGCCTTTATTTAATGAAATATATTTTTGTGCTAAGACTAAGCCAAGTGATTTAAAATGTAAATTTTTAAAAGATAATTATGAATATTTTCATCCAATTAATGGTTTAAAGACTTTTAAAAATATTAAAATTCCTAATTCAAATTCTGTTTTTGTAATTGCAGTTGATTTTGTAAAAATTAATAAAAGCTCTATAAAAAGACTTTTTTATAAACATAAAAGATATAAAAGTTCAGTAGTTGCAAAAAGTATCAAAACTCATTTTTTATGTGGTTTTTATAAGATGAGCGATTTAAAATATTTAGATGAATTAGATGAAAATTGCAAAATCAAAGATTTTTTTATAAAGTCAAAGGCAATTACTTTAAGCTTTAAAAATGATAATGCTTTTTTAAATATGAATACAAAAAGTGATTTTGAAAAGTTTATTAAAAGTTACAGATATTAAACATTTTATGCTATAACTAAGCCTTTTTTATGGAGAGTTTGGCCTACTGGTGTAGCCCTAAGACTTCAAATCTTGTGGTGGGGTAGTTGACTATTCTGCGGGGGGTTCGATTCCTTCACTCTCTAGCCAAGTTTTGGAATTTTAAATAATATTTTAGGTTTAAATTATAAAATATTTTTTGATTTATGGTTTTAGGAAAAATAAGTTGAAAGAGATTAGAAGAGTTGATAATTTTGAATATATAATAAAAGTTACCGTTGTTATTATTGGCTTAGTTCATCTTATATATGCTGTTAGTTTTACTCTAACGGGGCTATATTTCTTATTACCTTCTAGCTTAATTCAAATTATTATTTCTTTATTAGTAGCTTATGTAGTGTTGATAAGAAACAAGGGATATGCAATTGCTACTTTATATGCGCATTTAGATATATTATTTTCTTGTTGTTATTGCACTTATTATCTTGGATGGGGCTATGGTTTTACTATGATAATAGTTCTTTTATTATCATTAGCATATTTACAAAATTTCAATACTTTCTTAGTTCCAATAGGTATAGGACTTGTAGAAGCGACTGCTTTTTTTGTAATGCTTTATATTACAAAAGATACTCCAAATTATCCAAATCCTTATATGCCATATATAAATATAGCTAATTTTTTATTTATGGTAGTTACATTGCTAGTTTATATTTGGCTAAATGATAGAGAAAACGCCAAGATTATTAAGCAACTTGATGCTAGAAAAGAATTCTTACAATATAAAGCTGAAAATGATTATTTAACCACACTTTTAAATCGTCGTGCTATGAATGAGATATTAGATAATATGTTAGAAAAATTAAAAAATAAAGAAGTAAATTCTTTAGCATTAGCAATAGGAGATATTGATAATTTCAAGCATTTAAACGATACTTATGGTCATAATTTTGGAGATTTAGCTTTAAAAGAAGTTTCTAAAGTGTTTAAAAACGAATATGAAAACAATACAAATACTTATGTGGCTAGATGGGGTGGAGAAGAATTTTTAATACTATTTAGCAATTACTCTTACAATGATGTTTTAAATTCTTTAGAAAAAAGTAGAAAATCTATTGAAAAATTACAAATTAAAGATAATTTAAATGAAACTAGCGTTACTATTTCAATAGGTGTTAGTTATTCTATAAATTTAATTAATAAAGATGTATTGATAACAAAAGCAGATGCAGCACTTTATAGTGCAAAAGACTCTGGAAAAAATAGAGTAAAGTTAGTTAATTTAGGTTAGATATGGGAAGTTTTTTAGATCAAGATGATTTAGTTGTAGCAAAAAAAATTGCTAGATATATACTAATTATATTTTCAACATTATATTTTTTATTATCTATTTTAATGGGTTGGTTAGGTCATAACTATCCTATGTTTGTTAATTTGTTTTTAGCTTGTATATATTTGTATTCATTAAAAAAGTTAGATTTATTAGAAGTCAATAGTTTAGTATATACGGTGCATTTTGTTTGTATAGTTTATGCTATTTTTATGGTTCTTTATTTTGGTTGGAGTTTTGGAGCTCAATATTTTTTAATACCTTGTATAGCTTTTTGTTATGTAGGTCAATTTGAAAATAGAAAAATTATCTATACATTAGCAATTTTTGAGAGTATAGTTTTTGAATTATTGTATATATTTATGGAAGTTAATAAATATACTTTACAAAATCAATTATATGTGCTTGGATACAATATTAATGGCATATTTTATATTATTCATAGCTTATTTGCGTGTCTTACAATTATAATTGTTATGTATTTTTTAAAAATTAAAGTTTATAAAACAATTGAGACAAAAGAAAATGCAAATGAAGTTTTAAGTATTAATGCTTCTACAGACCCGCTTACATATTTACTAAATCGTTGGGCTTTTATGGAAAAAATTCATTTAATTCAATATAAAAAGAATTTTCATTTTGCTTTAATAGATATAGATTTTTTTAAAAAAGTTAATGATACTTATGGGCATAGTGTTGGAGATGAAGTTTTAAGAGTAACTGCAAGTTGCATAAAGCTTAATTTTTCAAGATATACTGATATGATTGCTAGGTGGGGCGGGGAAGAATTCTTAGTATTTGCATTAGGTTGCAGTGAAGAAGAATTTTATGAAGCGTGTAATAATTTTAGAAAAGAGCTAAAAAATAATAAATTCTGTGCTGGCGATTTTACGATAAGTGCTAGTGTTGGTTGTTTGCATGTAAATGGCGATTTTTCATATAGTAATTTTGATAATTATATTAAAAAAGTTGATGAATTATTGTATATGGCAAAAAATAGCGGTAGAAATAGGATAGAAGCAAAGCGTATAGAAGATGAATGAATTTAGAAAGATAGATAATATAAGACAATTAGTAAAAATCACAATGATTTTACTAACAATAACCCATACTACTTATGGGAGTGTGTTTTATTTTCTAGGTCTTTATCCTATGGTTAATATTAAGTTTATTGAAGCTTTTATTGCTTTAGTAGCTACGATTTTTATTTTAAAAATTGACAAATATCATAATATTGCTGTTTATTTTACACATGCTTCTGTTTTGCTGTCTTGTTCAATTTGCACATATATTTTAGGGCAAGGATATGGTTTTTTAATAGTTATGATAGCACTTTTATCTCTTGGCTATGTTCATGACTTTAGCAGTTCTAAATATCCTTTGATTATTGGTATTTTTGAAATTATTTTATTTATAGTTACAATAATTATTACAAAAGATGTTCCTGATTTTGAAAGCGAATATATGGTTTTTGTATATGTATTTAATGTTATAAATATTACTTCTGTAATTATTTTTTATTCGTTTTATACGCATAGTATTGATGAGAATGAAAGTAAAATATTAGAAAAAGAAAGCATTAAATTACAAAATAAAGCTGATTATGATTATTTGACAAATATTTTAAATCGTCGTGCAATGAATGAAATTTTACATATATATCATAATTATTTTCAAAAAGACCAGATTCGTTCTATGGTAATTGTCTTAGGTGATATTGATAATTTTAAGAGTTTAAATGATGAGTGCGGTCATAATTTTGGAGATATTGTTCTTAAAAATACAGCAAAAATCATTAAAGATAAAATATCTAAAAGAGCTTCTAGTTATGTAGCTAGATGGGGTGGAGAAGAGTTTTTAATGCTATTAACAGGTCTTAGCATAGATGAAAGTGAAGAACTAATGAATGAGATTAGGGAAGATTTTGCTAACTATACTCATAAAGATGGTTATAATGCTAGGAAAACTACAATTACTTTTGGAATTTGTTATTCTTTAAGACTTGAAAGTATAGATTATATGCTATCTCAAGCTGATAATGCCTTATATAGTGGTAAAAAATCAGGTAAAAATAAAGTAGAAACTATAGTTTTAGGACAAATATGATAGATTTTGAAAAAAGAAAATATGAGCTAGTAGAAGTTTTACAAGCTGAAAAAATTATGAAAGGTATTTTAGTTTTTAATTTAGTATATGCTTTAATAATGATAATTAATGATATTCCTTATTTGTTTTTAACGTATTTTATGCTAGCTGGATTATTTTTAGTATCGTTGGTATTTGTTAAGAGTAATAATTTTAATGCTTGTATTTATGTTACTTTTTTTTCTTGTTTTGTTTTTTCTGCTAGCTCAATTTATTATCTTGGGTGGGGTTATGGGTTTGAATATTATATATTACCTATAATATCTTATTTTTATATAGGTATTTATAGGAAAAAATACATTATATATTTAATAGCGACTTTCGGACTTATTTATTATTTGGCAATGTATTATTTTTTTTGTGTGAATGATTATTCTTTAGATATACCTTTATATTTATTTAGTGATGGTTCTAAATTCTATTTTAATTGTTTTAATGGGATTGTAGTATCAACTATTTTCGTAATTGTATCAAGTGTTTTAAGAAAACAAATATATATTGAATTAGAAAATAGACAAAATATAAATAAAAAGCTTGATAAAAGTGCAAATTTTGATTATTTAACAAGACTTATGAATAGATGGTGTTTTATAGATAGTATTGAAGATTTAAATATTAAAAGTAAGGTAAGTATTGCTTTAATAGATGTTGATTATTTTAAAAAAGTAAATGATACTTACGGACATAGTGTGGGAGATGAAGTATTAAAAAATTGTGCAAATTTAATGAGAAAGCATTTTGGAGAATATACTGATTTGATTTGTAGATGGGGTGGAGAAGAATTTTTAATATTAGCTTATAATGTATCTGCTTTAGATTTTGAAAATGCTTGTGAGAATTTTAGAATAGAGTATTCAAATTCTACATTTTCTGTTGAAAGCTTAACTACTAGCGTTAGTATAGGTTTAGTTTTTATAGAAGATAATTTTGCTAATAATATTTTAGATGAATATATAACAAGAGTTGATAAGTGTTTATATGAGGCTAAAAATACAGGTAGAAATAAAATAATAAAAAATATAATTTAATTTAAGCAAAAATTAATTTTATTAGGATAATATACAGCTTTTATTTTTAGTGTGCGTTCATAGCTCAGCTGGATAGAGCAACGGCCTTCTAAGCCGTAGGTCAGAGGTTCGAATCCTCTTGGGCGTACCACTTAGCGGATGTGGTGAAATTGGCAGACACGCCAGACTTAGGATCTGGTGCAGCAATGCGTGGAGGTTCAAGTCCTCTCATCCGCACCACTTATCATCTTAGTTATACTTTTTCAATTATATTTTTAATATTTGTTACGAAAAGTTACATTAATACATAAAAGTGCTAATTTTCTTTGCTTAAAATCTGATTTTATTGTAACATAAGTCCTTTCATTTTATCAAAAAGGAGCCTTAATGGTAGAAAACCAGCAAATCAAACGAAATGGATTTGAAAAAATCTTACACAAAATTGAAGTATTAGGAAACAAATTACCTGATATTACAATTCTTTTTTTAATTGCATTTTTTATTGTGATGATTTTAAGTTTTGCATTAAGTTTTATTGACTTTTCTTATATTCATCCAGTTAGTCACGAAAAAATTGTAGTTAAAAATATGTTTGAAATTCATAATTTAACTGAATTAATAGTTAGATTAGGCGTTAATTTTATAACTTTTCCTGCTTTACAATTAGTTTTAGTTGCTACTTTAGGAGTTAGTATTGCAGAAGGCAGTGGTTATATTAGAGCATTACTAATTAAAATGATAGGAATAGTTCCAAAAAGCATTGTTGTTCCTGTGGTTATATTAATTTCTATATTTTGCCATATAGTATCAGATAGTGCTTATGTATTTTTAATGCCAATTGCAGCTGCTATGTATTATAGTGCAGGTCGCCATCCAATAGCTGGAATTACTACTTCATTTGCTGCACTTGCAGGTGGGTTTAGTGCTAGTTATATTCCAAGTGTAGTTGATCCGTTAATGCAAGAATTTACTCAAAAAGCAGCAAGGACAATTGACCCTGAAATAAGCGTAAATGTATTATGTAATTATTTTTTAAGTATTTTTTCAACCTTTAGCGTAATTGCTGCTTGTTGGTTTGTTAGCTCAAAAATTATTGAGCCTATGCTAAATAAAACTATGCCTATTGATAGTGATTGTAAAATCGCTCATTTAGAAAATGAGAAATTAAGCTCACAAGAAAATAAAGCTTATTGGGGAGCGACTTTAACATTTATATTTATGGCTTTATTATTATTTGTTGTATCAATCCCAGAGAATTCTGTTATGCGTGGTGCTAATGGCTCACTTACTAGTGCTGATGCGGCTTTAATGAAAGCTATTGTTCCATTAGTATTTTTATTCTTAGCAATTCCAGGATATGTATATGGAAAAATCAGTGGCTCTATAAAAACATCAAGTGATTTATCAAAAATGGCTGCTAGTAGTTTAAATACTCTTACTACCTTTATTGTATTTTGTTTTGTATGCGGGCAGTTTTTATATGTATTTAATACTTCAAATCTTTCAACTCTATTAGCAATTTCAGGAGCTGAGTTTTTAAAGAGTATGAATATGCCTTCAGTTTTTACAATTTTAGGAGTGATTATATTTACAAGCTTTTTAAATATTTTTGTTACATCAGCTACATCAAAATGGGCTATATTAAGCGTTATTTTTGTTCCTATGTTAATGTTACTTGGAATTAGCCCTGAACTTACTCAAGCAGCATATAGGACGAGTGATAGTGCAGTAAATGTTATGACACCTATGTTTCCATTTTACCCATTAGTGATTGGTTATTGTCAAAAATATTATAAAAAAACAGGAGTTGGAACACTTAGTTCATTAATGCTTCCATTTGGTATTGCTTTATGGATAGCTTTAGTTGGTAGTTTATTTATATTCTGGGCTTTAGGTCTTCCGTTAGGATTTGATACTACTTATGTTTATAATTTTAAAGGTTAGATATGTTGGTAGAAGACTTTATAAAATATGTAAAAATCTCATCTCAAAGCGACGCTAGTAAGAGTAATACTCCTACTAGCGAAGGACAAATGCAATTAGCGAAATTATTAAAAAGTGAGCTAGAGAATTTAGGACTTAGCGAAATTAAGCTAAATGATAATGGCATTTTAACCGCACTTTTAGCTGGTGATAAAACTAAGACTAGCTTAGGTTTTGTAGCTCATCTTGATACTATTGATGTTGGGCTTAGTCCTTGTGTAAATCCTAAGATTTTAAGATTTGAAGGCAAGGATTTAGATTTAGGCAAGGCAGTTTTAGAGATTTCTAAACACCCTGAAATTATGAAGTATTTAAATGAAGACATTATTTTTAGCGATGGTTCATCTGTTTTAGGGGCTGATAATAAGGCTGCAATTGCTGTTATTATGAACTTAATTAAAACTCTTAAAAATAGTGATATTAATTATCCTGATATATTTTTAGCTTTTGTGCCAGATGAAGAAATAGGGCTTTTAGGCTCAAAGCAGCTTAATTTAGATGATTTTAGGACAACTCATCCTTATACTATTGATTGTTGTGAGGTTGGGGAATTAATGTATGAGACATTTAATGCAGCAAGTGCAAAGCTTAATATAATAGGCGTTTCAGCACACCCAATGAATGCTTATAAAATAATGCTAAATCCAACTTTATTAGCAAATGAGTTTATAAATCTTTTTGATAGATTGCAAACCCCTGAAAATACTAAAGATAAAGATGGATATATTTGGATAAATGAAATGCACTCAAATCAAAACGAAGCTAGTGTGTGTTTAAATATAAGAGACCACGATAAAACTAAATTTGAAGAGAAAAAAGAATACATTAAAACTTGCGTTGATTTTATGCAAAATAAATATAAAAAAGCTAGTTTTAAACTAGAAATGAGTGATACTTATTACAATCTAAAAGATGCTCTAAACGATGATAATAAAGATAGTTTAGATAAATTATATAAAGCTTTTGAACTATCAAATATTAAAGCAAATACAATTGCTATGCGTGGTGGGACTGATGGAAGTGCGTTGAGTGTAAAGGGTCTTTTTACCCCGAATTTTTTCACAGGAGCGCATAATTTTCATTCAAGATTTGAGTTTTTACCTGTTAAATCACTTGAAAAATCTTATGAAGTAGCACTTAATTTAGTAAAAATATATTCAAACTAGGAATTTTAATTCCTAGTTTTAAATTCTTAAAAACTATATCCTAAATTAACTCCGTATCTAATACCTTTAGCTATTACATCATTTGTATAACTTGCTTTAATTCCTGCATAAAAGCCGTCTAAATTGCGAGTGAATTTATAACCTAGCATAAGATTTGCTTCATAATTTAGTCTTTTTTGTTGCTCGTTAAATAATTTATCTCTTTTATTATCTAAATAAAATTTTGCAAAAGCACTAGCTTCAACAACTAATCCTTCATCAAAAATATTCATAGTGCTAGCTCCTAATTTGATTAAATTAGTATTAGCTACTAAATCTTTAGTATTAGTTTTGCTTTTGATTTTTTCATGACCTAAGCCACCTAAGATATTAAAGCCTGATTTAACTCCTACATTATTATTAAAAAATCCAATACCACCTAATACATTAACAGCAGTATAAGTGCTTGAAATTTTGCCACTTTCTATATTATTTTTATATTCTGAATCAAAGTCGTGAATGCTTAAATCTGCACCAAAAACAAAATCATTATCATAATTACTAAGTTTATAAGAATTTATAAAAATTCTTCCTTGATAAATACCATTATCGCTTAAATTAAGCCCGTAATCTTTAGCTTTTCCTACCATAAAATCAGCACCTACGAAGTTTTGTGCGTTTAGGCTGATTACACATATTAGTGTTGATAAAATTTTTTTCATATTATCTCCTTTTTAAAAAATGTTAATTCTATATTTGTATTTTTATATTTTAGTAATTTATAAATTATGACAATATATAGGCTTTTTGATATTAGAAATAAGTTGTCCGTTATTATTTTTAGGAATTGTTGTAAAACCTACATTATTTATTACAATACATATTGAGTTATTTTGGTCTATATTAGTTGATTTGCTTAGTCTAATAATATATGAATTAGCTTTTATTAGATTATAAGTTTTTGATTTATTAGTATATGAACTTGCAAATAATTCTCCTAATTCATTTACCATTATTCTGTGAGTTTTTTTGTATTTATTATTTAGATTATAAAATACATCAATTTTAGTTATTCCAAAGCTTTTTGTAAGATTTGTCCTTGTTGTAAGCAAATTATCATCTATACTTATTCCTGCATATCTAGCTCCAATTAGTTTTGTTTTATCAAATAAATCTTTTGCTAATTCATTTGCATCTGGATTTGATGAGCTAGAACCTATGCTATCGCTAAAAATACTATATCCAAATTCTTGATGATTGCATTTGTATTTGTTATATGAAGTTTTTGTATTTGCTACACAATGAAAATATATTTGCCAATATGATTTATCGTAATTTGTCGTATAATCATATACATCGTAATTTAGTGCTAAATCACGAAGTATATAAATATCTTGAGATAAACTCCTAGCTGCTAGGATTAAAGAATTTGAATTGATTTTTGATATTGCTATACTTGAGAGTATTCCAGCTACGACTAAAACTAAAACTAATTCAATTAAAGTAAAACCTTTTTTACTTACACGCAGCTTTGTCAATATGTACAAATCCAGAATATTGTTCTACATAAATACAAGCTATATCACTACCTTTTGAAATTTCTATTTTAAAACCACTTGGATTTTGATTAAAGTTTAAAGGCTCTCCTAATTCATTAAATATAATAGTATCAGTAATCGAATTAGGGGATTTAGGGATTGATGGTGTGGTTGAAGTAAATTTAATATTGTAACCTTTAATTGTATGAATAGCTGTTCTTGTAGCACACGCTTCATCTTTTTCAAAATCACATATTCTTTTATCAGGTTTTAAAAAATCTTCAGCATATACTGTTATTGGGTATGTTTTTAACTTATCTTTTTCTAGTTCAATTGTGTTAATTGCATAATTTTCATTAGGAAGTATTGTAAAGCGATAATATTTATTATGATAACTATTTGTTCCATCATAAGCATCATCTCCTAACGCTAGAATTTTTGTATATCTAATATCGTTTGCAATACTTCTAGCAGCATCTATTAATTCACTTGTATGTATTTTAGAAACAGCAACCGCACTAAGTATAGCACCAACAACCATAACAACTAATAATTCAATCATAGTAAAAGCTTTTTTCATACTTACATCCATTCTAAAACTTGAGCTAACTCATTAGCTACAAAGCATTTAATACCTTTAAAATTACTTTTATTTGGAATTATAGCATTTTTAAAACCTTGATTTTTTGCTTCATTAAGTCTAATGTCAAGGCTAAAAACTTCGCAAATTCCACCATTTAAACTAAGCTCCCCAATAAATACACTCTCATTGCTTAAAACTCTATTTTTAAAGCTAGATATTATAGCAGCTGCAACTGCTAAATCAGCAGCAGTTTCGCTAACTTTTATCCCACCGCTAATATTTATAAATACATCATATCTTGCAAGTGGAATTTCTAATTTTCTCTCAAGCAAGGCTAAAATCATATCAAGTCTATTTCTATCAAATCCCGTTGCACTTCTTTTAGCATAAGCACTTTCACATACTAAAGCCTGAACTTCAAGAGTAATTGCTCTGCTACCTTCTAAAATAATAGTTAGAGCACTTCCTGCGTGATTTTTACCTACAAATCTAGTTTTAATATTGTTTGCACTTATAAGTCCATTTTCACTCATTTGCCAAATGCCTATTTCGCTAGTGCTTCCGAAACGATTTTTAAAGCCTCTTAAAATTCTTAATTCCTTACTAGCATCACCTTCAAAATAAAGCACCACATCAACCATATGTTCAAGCACTCTAGGTCCTGCAATTGAGCCTTCTTTAGTGATATGTCCTATTATAAATGTGCTAATATTATTGCTTTTGCTTAGTTTCATTAGTTCAAATGTAAGCTCTCTTACTTGAGTGATTGAACCAGCGCACGAACTTATATTTTCTGAATAAATAGTTTGAATACTATCTATAATTAAGACTTCATAATTATTGCTTAAAACTTCATTTTTAATATTTTCAAAACAAAGTTCTGTAAGTAAAAACAAATTATCTTCATTAGCATTTAATCTATTTGCACGAAGTTTTATTTGACTTTTACTCTCTTCAGCACTAACATAAAGGACTTTTTTGCCATTTTTCGCTAAGTTTGCAGCGGTTTTTAAGAGTAAAGTTGATTTTCCAACACCAGGAGAGCCACCTAGTAAAACTAATGAGCCTACAACAAGCCCGCCACCTAAAACCAAATCAAGCTCTTTATCATAAGTTGAAAATCTATCAACTTGCTCAATTAAAACTTCTTTAATGCTAACTGCTTTGTTTGAATTTGGTTTTATTTCGTTTTTTAATACTTCAATTTGAGTTTGATTTAATTCTAAATATGAATTAAATGCCCCACATTCAGGGCATTTGCCTAAAAATCTAATTTGTTGATTACCACAAGCTTGGCATTCATAAAGGCTTGATTTTTTCTTAGCCATTGTTAAAAATTCCGTCTAAAAGAACCTTTAAATATTCATTTGCTTTAAAAGGAGCAATATCATTTGCACCTTCTCCATATCCAAAATATAAAATTGGTAGCTCTAATTCTCTTGCGATTGCAAATAATGAACCACCTTTACTTGTTCCATCAAGTTTAGTAATAATTACTCCATCAAGCTTTACTAAATCATTAAAAACTTTTGCTTGATTAATACCACTATTGCCTTGAGTTGCATCTAGGACTAGAATTTTTCTATGTGGAGCGTTTTCATAAGCACGAGATGAAATTCTTATTATTTTTTCTAGTTCATTTGCTAGATTTTTTTTATTTTCTAATCTTCCTGCTGTATCAATAATAACATTATCATAACCTTTGCTAAGTGCTTTTGTAATGGTATCAAAAGCAACTGCACTTGGGTCATGCCCTTGCTTAGTGCTTACAATATCGCAATTATTCTTACTAGCCCAAAGTTCAAGTTGCATAATTGCACCTGCTCTAAAAGTATCACAAGCTCCTAGTAAAACTTTTTTGCCTTGATTTTTATAAAAATTACTTAATTTTCCTATGGTTGTAGTCTTTCCTACTCCATTTACACCTAATATTAATTCTACAAATGGTTTATCATTAGAATTTGAATTAGGATTTTCATACATAAAATATGAGCTCATTACTCTTTCTAAATCTGCTCTTTCAACTATATCTTTAGGTGGTAAGTAGTATAAAATCTCTTCTACTATTTCATAAGTAATATCAGCATTTACTAGCATTTCTTCTAATAAATCTTTACTTATTTTTTCGTTTTTTGGTTTTACTTGATTTATAGCTTCAAGTGTTTTTGCTAAGCCTTTTTTTAAAAAATCTAACATTATTTCATAACCTTTTGAATATCAATATCAAGCATTTCTTCATAAACTGCACCTAGATAGTTGTTTATGTTTTTACCATTTTGGTCGTATAAAGCAATATATGGAATGCCGTTAATTTCTCCTAAAACTTTTAAAAATGTGTAATTATTATCACCTGTAACAATATCATAGCTAATACCATTATCCTTAATAAATTTAGCTATTTCTTCATCACTTTTATCTTCTAATAAAACGCCAATAACTCTTAATCTATCTTTATATTTTAATGCCAAATCATTTAAGTGTGGAATTTCAGCTTTACAAGGTGGGCACCAAGTAGTAAAGAAATTAAATAATATAATTTTATCATTTGAAGTAAATTCTAAGTCTTTATTATCATTATTAATTCTTTTAATTTCAAAAATCTCATCACTATTATAAAATTTTAAAGAGAATTTAATTAGTCTATTAAAATCAGGTTCTTTTTTAACTTCAACTTGAGTAATTTGTTCGCTTTCTTCTTCTTTTTTATCTTCTTTCTTATCAAAACAAGCGGTAAAAAACAATAAAGCAACGCTTAGCAATATAGCTTTCATTTTAATTCCTTATGTAATATGCTTATAAATTTTTTAGGTTAGATTATGGATAAAAAGTTAATAAGAGAAAAATTTCATAAAGAAAATTATAAATTTTGTAAAAATTACGGAAGTTTTAGAGCTATTTTAAAAATAATATCTAAAGTTAAAACAAATAAAAAATTAAATCTTTTAATTTATATTGCAAAAGATAAAGAAATAAATCTATATAAATACAAAAGATTTTTATGTAAAAAATTCAATATTTATATTCCAAAAATGCTTAGTGATAATAGTTTAGCTTTTAATAAATTAAGGTTTCCATTAAGTGAAGTTAGATTTAAAATAAAAGAAAGCTCAAGTAAGATTGAAAATATTAAAATTGATATTGCAATTATACCTGTTTTAGGAATTGATAAGGATTTTAGAAGAGTAGGTTTTGGCAAAGGATTTTACGATAGAACTTTTTCTAAAATTGATTATGATTTATTAATTATTTTTATTCAAAATATAAAATCCGTTACTAAAAACAAAATTTGTTTAAAATCGGATATTCAAGGCGATTTTTATATCGCAAATGGTAAAACAATAAAAAGAAAGAGAAGTTATGACATTAGTTGAAATTATATCGTTATTAGCGGTATTTATTCTAGGAGGAGCATTAGGAGTTTTAGTAGCCAAAAGAATACACGAAGCTCATTTTAAAATTCACGAAGAACAAGCAAAAGCAAAAGCAAAAGTGATTGAATATGAAGCTGAAAAAATACTAAGAAATGCTGATAAAGTTCTAGAAAATGCCAAAGCAAGTGAGGGTAAGATTGAGTTGAGTTATAAAAAATCTTATGATGAAAAGATTTTAGAACTTCAAAAAGAACACGATAAGAAAATTCTAGAAATTGAGAAAAAAGAGCAAATTCTAGCAATAAACGAACAAAAATTAGATGAATTTAAAGCAAGTATTGTAAAAAGCGAGCAAGCTGCAAATGAATTGATGGAAGAAGCAAATATGCTTAAAAAATCTTGCGAAGCAAAAATGCAAGAATTATTAAGCAGTATTGAAAATATAAGTGGTTTAACTCAAAGCGAAGCAAGAGAATTAGTAATAAATCAAGCTAAAGAAGATGCAAGAGATGAAATCGCTCATATTGTAAGAAAATGCGAAGAAGAAGCAAAATCTCAAGCAAAGGCAAAAGCAGGATATATCTTAGCGCAAGCTACTACTAGATTTGCAGGTGAATATGCAAGTGAGAGATTAATTAGCGTAATAAATCTTAAAAGTGATGATTTAAAAGGAAGAATTATTGGTAAAGAAGGAAGAAATATAAAAACACTTGAAATGGTTTTAGGTGTTGATGTAATTATTGATGATACTCCAAACGCAATTATTATTAGCTCATTTAATGTTTTACGCCGTGCAATTGCTAAAAAAGTAATTGATTTATTAATAGATGATGGAAGAATTCAGCCAGCTAGAATTGAAGAATTACACGAAAGAGTTTCAAAAGAATTTGAAGAAGAAATGTTTAATGAAGGTCAAAATATCATAATGGATTTAGGACTTACAAAAATGGCTCCTGAATTAGTAAAATTAATTGGCCGTTTAAAATATCGTGCAAGTTACGGACAAAACGCATTAGCACATAGCTTAGAAGTTGCACATTTAGCAGGAATTATCGCAGCTGAATGTGGTGGTAATACAAGACTTGCAAGGCGTGCTGGAATTTTACATGATATTGGCAAGGCTTTAACTCACGAATATGAAGGTAGCCATGTTGATTTAGGTGCTATGGTTTGTGAAAGGCACAAAGAGCATCCTGTGGTATTAAACGCTATTTTTGCTCATCACGGGCATGAAGATGCTTTAAGTATTGAAGCTGCTGCAGTTTGCACGGCTGATGTTTTAAGTGCGGCAAGACCAGGTGCTAGAAGAGAAGTTTTAGAAGCGTTTTTAAAGCGTGTTAGTGAGCTTGAAGCTATTGCAAAACAACATTCTCAAGTTAAAAAAGCTTATGCAATTAATGCTGGTCGTGAAATTAGAGTTATTGTAAATGCTAAGCTAATTAATGATGATGAAAGTGTTCTTTTAGCTAAAGAAATAGCTAGTGAAATAACAAGCAGCTTACAATTTCCAGGAGAAATTAAAGTAAATGTTATCCGTGAAACTAGAGCTGTGGAGCTAGCGAAATAATGCAAGAATTTATAGAAAAATTTGTAGAATACGGATATATTTTAGTATTTTTATACTCTTTAGGCGGCGGTATGTTAGCACTGCTTGCCTTAGGAGTGTTTGCAAGTGCTTATAATGTAAATCCTTATATTAGTATTTTAGTAGCTTTTGTGGGTAATTTTTTAGGCTCGTCAGCTTTATTTTATTTTACTAGAGCTAGTAAAAAAGACTTTCAAAAACATCTTGTAAAGCATAAAAGAAAACTAGCTCTTTTAGTAGTTTTATTTAGAAAAAATGGCTTTATTTTTACTTTAGTTTGTAAGTTTGTTTATGGGCTTAAAACCTTAGGTCCAATAGCAGCTGAGATTTCAAAATTAAGCTTTTTTAGATTTAGTATTTATAATCTAATTTCTTGTTTTATTTGGGCTGTTGTGGTGTTTTATGCGGCGTTTTATTTAGGAGATAGCTTGGCTAAAACTTTTGATGAATATTCATCTTATATGCCAATTATTTTACTTGTTTTATTGATTGTAATTTTTACATATTTAAAAATAAAAGCGAAAAAATGAAAACTAAGAAATTATTAAATATTAGATTTTTTTTAAGAAAGATAATTCATTTTAAAAATCATAAATTCCTAAATCAAATTCTACTAGATTATCCGAAATTATCTAATAAATTTAGCGAGAATTTAAAATATCACAATGATATGTTATGCAAAAAATACGGGGCTACTAATTTTACTTTTGAATATTCAAATGAATGTTTTAAAAGAGATTTAGAAATTATTACAAATAGATTTTTGGATATTTTAAGTAATGATGAGATTATTTTTAACGAATTTGATTTAAAAATTATGCTTAGCTCAAATCCTAAAGTAATTAGCGAAGGACTTTTTACAATTCATTTGCATTATAAAAATGAGCTTTTATATTCTTTAAGTTTTGTTTTATTAAATGATGCTTTATTAATCACAGCCTTACAGGGTAATTTAAATACTAAAGATGAGATAAAAGAATTTACTAAAGTTTATTTTGGTTTAAGACCGCTTAATTTTATTATATTTTTTGCTTTTATTTTTGCTGAGTTTTTAGGTATAAATAAAGTTTGCGGAGTAAAGGATAGATTTTTAGTATCAAGATTTAAACGCAATAGAAAAAGAGATGGAAGAGTATTTGTAATACCAAATTATGACGAAATATGGCAAGAAAATACAAAAATTATTAAAGAAGAAAAATCATTTTATGTATTAGAATATTTGCAAAAAGATTTAGAAGAAATACCATCAAAAAAACGCTCAATGTATAAAAAAAGATTTGAGTTCTTAAAAACGATTAAATTGTAAGCAATAATTATTCCTAACTAGCTAAAATGCTCTTTATGAGAGTAGATAAATTTTTAAATGCAGTAAATATCACAAAACGCCGTTCAATTTCACTTGATATGTGTAAAAACGGCGTTATTTGTATAAATGGAAATGTTGTTAAACCTAGTAAAGAAGTAAAAGTCGGCGATATTATAAGTCTAAATCTTTTAAACGAGCAAATTAGATTTAAGGTATTAGCTTTACCTACAACCAAAAATGTAGCTAAAGCAAAATCAAATGAATATGTGGAAAAACTAGATGATAATCAAAGCTAATTTAGATAATTTAGATTTAGTGGTAAATGAGTTTGGTGATAATGGGATTTATTTATTACAAGGTGATTTAGCTAGTGGAAAGACTACTTTAGTAAATAAAATAGCAAATAAAAAATTAAATCAAAAAGCAATTTCTCCAACTTTTAGTGTATTAAATACTTATAAAAACGATACTAATACGATTTATCATTATGATATTTATCAAAAAGGAACAAAAGCTTTTATAGAAAATGGTCTTTTTGAGAATTTGTTTAATGATGGTCTTCATTTAATTGAATGGGCTGATGATGATTTTATAAAAATATTAGAGCAATTTGCACTTGAATACAAGATTGTAAAAATTAGCGCTAATAATGAAGGTAGGCTTTATGAGTTTAGTTAATTTAAAAGCGTGTGGTCTAAAAAAAAGTATAAAAAATATAGAAATTATAAAAAATGTAGATATTAGTATGGATAATTCTCAAATAGTAGGATTGTTTGGAAGTAATGGTGCAGGAAAAACTACTACATTTTATATGATTTGCGGACTTGTTAGCCCTAGTGCTGGGGATATTTTTTTAGATGATTTAAATATTACTAACGAGCCACTTCACAAACGCGCAATTCTAGGCATTGGTTATTTACCACAAGATTCAAGCGTTTTAAAAGATTTAAGTGTTTGGGAAAATATGCAAATTGCAGCAGAACTTAAAGGGCTTAAAAATATAGATGAATTAATAGAAGAAAAATTAAATCTTTTAAAGATTTATGATAGAAAAGACCGCCTTGCAAAAAGTCTTAGCGGTGGGGAGCGTCGTAGATTAGAAATAGCTAGAGCTTTAGTTTTAGAGCCTAAGTTTTTATTACTTGATGAGCCTTTTGCTGGGGTTGATCCAAAAAGTATTAATGATGTTCAAAGCATTATTAAGGATTTAAAAGATTTAAATATAGGCGTATTAATTACTGACCATAATGTCCGTGAAACCCTTAGAATTTGTGATAAAGCTTATGTTTTAGATAGTGGTAGTATTTTAGCTAGTGGAAGTGCTAAAGAAATTGCAAATAATGAAATAGTAAAAAGCAAATATTTAGGTAAAAACTTTTCTTTATAATGTTAAAAGTTCGTCAGCAAGTAAGCCAAAAGCCAAAATTATCTCAAACCCTTAGAAGCTGGTTGCCACTGCTTCAAGCTAGTAGTGATGATTTAGAAGATGAAGTAAATAATCTAGCAAAAGATAATCCTTGCATAAAAATTAGCTCAAAAAAAGAAATAAATGATAAAAAATCTAACAAAAGTATAAGACAATTATATTCTAAAGGCGGTGGTTTGATTGAAGAATTAAATATCGCTAAAAAAAGCATATATGATGATTTAGAATTACAGCTTAATAAGACTTTATTTCCTACTCAAAAATCTCAAGAAATTGCAAGAATTATTATAAGTTGTCTTGATGAGAATGGATATTTTGTATATGATGAAAATATTTGTTTAGGATATTTATTAGAAGATATAGAAAAAGTTAGAAAGAGATTTTGCTACCTTGAGCCTTTAGGAGTTGGTGCTATTAATTATATTGAAGCTTTAGAGTTTTGCTTATTGAATGCAAATTTAGAAAATGAATTATTTTTATTATGTAAAAAGCTTATAAATGATTTGGATAATTTATCAAAATATACTAAAAATCCTTTATATAAAGACGCAATAAGAATTATAAAAAGCTTTAATCTACCGCCTTTTATTGATGATTTAGAAGATAGCAAAGAGATTATTCCTGATATTTATATTTTAAATGAGAATGGAAAATTAGAAATAATTATCAATGATGATTATTATCCGCAGATTGAAATTCAAGACTATAAAGAGTTAAAAGAACAAGTAAAAAATGCTAAAAATTTAGTAGATGCTTTAGAAATGAGAAAGGCGACTTTAAAAAAACTTGCCTTAATGATAGTTGAATATCAATATGATTATTTTTTAGGTGGAGATATTAAGCCATTAAAAATGCAGGATTTAGCAACCGAACTTGATAGAAATACTAGCACAATTAGCCGTGCAATAGCTAATAAATACATTAGCTCAAATCGTGGGATAATAGCTATTAAAGACTTTTTTGCAGCAGAATTAAACGATGGCACAAGTAATAAAACCATCAAAGAATTTGTAAGTGAATTAATCAAAAATGAAAATCACTTAAAACCTTTAAGCGATCAATTAATTTTAGAAAAAATAGAAAAAGAATTTAATGTAAAAATAGTAAGAAGAACTATCACAAAATATAGAAAATTACTAGATATTCCAAGCTCAAGCGAGAGAAAAAAATTATATTCATTAAGGTAGAAAAATGACTTATTTAGAACTAAAAGAAAAATATAAAGATATAAGAATTATAGCGGTTAGTAAATACACAACAGATGAGAAAATAATGGCTTTACATAAATTAGGGCAAATTGAATTTGGCGAAAACAAAGTACAAGATTTAGCTAGAAAAAAAGCTGAATTATCAAGTGATATTAATTGGCATTTCATAGGAAATTTGCAAAAAAATAAAGCTAATTTACTTATAAAAACAAAGCCTGTTATGTGGCAAAGTTGCATTAATTTAGACCTTGCAAAATATGTTGATGCTAGACTTGATTATGAGCTAGATACATTGCTTGAGATAAATGTGGCTAACGAAGATAGCAAGGCTGGTATTAATCCAAGTAAAGCAATTGATGAGTATTTAGCGATTAAGCAAAATTGTAAATTCATAAAACCTGTAGGAGTTATGTGTATAGGTGCTATGAGCGATGATATTAAGCAAATTATTAAGAGTTTTGATTTGTGTTATAAGATTTATGATGAGCTTAAAAAAGATGGAGCTAAGATTTGCTCTATGGGTATGAGTAGTGATTATGAAATAGCTATTAAAAGTGGAGCAAATATGATACGCTTAGGCAGCGTGCTATTTAATTAATAAAATAAATTTTCATTTTATAAGATAAGTTTTTATAGTTTTAGTTATCTTAATTTTTATATAAAATATTATTAAATAATAAGAGCTATTTTAAGATATTATTTTTTAGTTTTATATAAAGTTTTGATTTTAAATTCCAAAATCTTTAATATCGTAAATATTGTTTATTACAAATACAAAATAAAATATATATAAGTTCTAAAATATCTTTATATTTAAAATATTGAAATTAACAATATAATACCAATTTGCCTTTTATTTTAAAGTATTATCTCCTATTTTAAATTCTTAAAATGTATTGAATTTAAAATAGGAATTGAGTTTATATTTTTAACTCCCATTCATAAGCGCTTTTGCAAATTAATTCAAGGTTGTCGTTACTATATTTCCAGTCTGTTAAAGAAGTTATTTTTTTATTAGATGCTACAAGTGAGCTAGGATCTCCTGTGCGTCTATCTGCCATTTCTACTTTAAAATCATTACCACTGATTTTTTTCATAATATCAATTACTTCTTTTACGCTAGTTCCTTTTGAGTACCCAACATTAAAGGCTTGACTTGTTTTTTGGTTTTTTAAATATTTTAATGCTTCAATATGTGCGATAGCCAAGTCATCAACGTGTATATAATCCCTTACGCAAGTTCCATCAGGGGTATTATAATCATTACCATATAAATACATTTTATCTCTTTTATTAGCAGCACATTCAGCAGCTATTTTTATAAGTAAGCTAGATTTACTAAATTGACCTAAAGGTGCAATTAGGCTTGCTCCTGCAACATTAAAGTATCTTAATGCTATGAAATTAAATTCTTTCTTTGCATTTGATAAATCATTTAATATATATTCGCCTATTAGTTTTGTTAAACCATAAGGATTTATAGGATTTTTTGGAGTATCTTCTGTGATTAATTCATTAGTTTTTGGTTCTCCATAAGTTGCAGCAGAACTTGAGAAAATAAAATTATTAATATCGTATTTTTCACAAATTTTTAATAAATTAATCATATTTGATACATTATTATCATGATATTTTAATGGATTTTGTGTGCTTTCAAATACGCTAGTATTAGCTGCAAAATGCACTACACAATCTATTTTATTATTGGTTACTATTTGTTCTAATAGTTCTAAATTTCCAAAATTTCCTTCGTAGAATTTAAAATTATCAAATTTATTTAACACTTCTAAAGCCCTTGCATTTCCAGTGCTAATATTATCAATACCTATAACTTTATAATTATTCTTTAAAAAATGATAACTTGTAATTGAGCCAATATAACCTGCTGCACCTGTAATTAAAATCATTCTTCGTTCCTTTCTAAATGTATTATTTCATCAAGCACGACTGTTGCGTATGAGCCTTTTTGTAGGCTAAATTCAAGGCTAAGTTGTGCTAATTCTTCATTATAGTTAATTTTTTCATCATTTGTGTAAGTCCATAAATATCTTCTTGAACCATTTTGAGTTTT
Organism: Campylobacter sp. RM12654; assembly: GCF_020137585.1. Lineage (NCBI taxonomy): Bacteria > Pseudomonadati > Campylobacterota > Epsilonproteobacteria > Campylobacterales > Campylobacteraceae > Campylobacter > Campylobacter sp. RM12654. The sequence goes on along the minus strand of NZ_JACGAR010000001.1, from coordinate 96,769 downwards.
TAATAAATCAAAATAATCTTTATATATGCTATTTTCAATTTCACCTAAAAAACCTTCATTTAATTTAGGTTTATTTCCTAGTATCAATCCAGAAGGGCTAATATCTCTTGCTAAAAATCTTTTTAAACCATCTTCTAAATTCTCATTAAATACCTTGCCGTAAGGATAATGCTCATATATTTCATTATCAAATAATTTAAAAAATTGCTTTTGTTTTTTTAGATTTTCAACTAAAGTTTTATCTTTATAAAGTGCTAATAGTTCTTGTTTAGAAAAATCATTGCTAAATCTTGAAATTTCTATTCTTTTTGATAAATATGTATTGAATAATTCGCTTTGAAATGCAGAAATTAAAAAGTTATTTAATTTATTATTTTTAAATTTTAATTCGTTTTTTAATATTTCTAAGCCTGTTTTTGCATTATCATTATCTTTGCCAAAACGCTGATAGCCATAATAATTAGGAAAGCCATTTTCTTTAATATTTGTAAAAATTTGTTCAATCTTTAAAGCATCAATTTTATTAACTTTTTTTAATCTTATAAAAAATGAATTACCTTTTAAATGTCCGATTTTTAATTTATTATTGTGTAAAAAAGTATCAATAATTTTACATTTTTCATGAGAAAATTTAGCTAATTCTTTCTCGTATTTTTTAGGCATTGAAATGTATTGAAATGTAAGTCCTTGCTTGTCTTTAAGACCTGCGTAACCAAAATCTTTTGCTTTAATTCCTGTTGCTGCACTTAAATCTTTTAAAAGTTCATTTGTGCTTAAATCTTTCTTTTGTATATGTAAAATCAAATGCTCTCCAGAGCCACTAAATTCGTATAATGGTATTTCACGCACTACGAAATCGCTAGAATTTTTTGAAAAATAAACATTGATTTTTGAATGAGTGTTTGCTCTTAAATACATATTAAATCCTTTTAATAATTTATAACATTTTTTTGATATAAATTAGTAAAAAAGGAATTTTGTTATGAGAAGTTTTATTTTAAGAGTATTTAGATTTGATGCTAGTAGAGATTATGAGTTTTACTATAAGCCATATGAGATTAATTTAAAAGACATTAACGATAGTTCTACACTTTACGATGTTTTAGGGTTAGTAAAACAACAAGATAGATATTTTAATATGCCAGATTGTAATGAATTTGTAAGGATTGAAAATAAAGTTTTATCACTTAATACAAACATAAATGAACTTATTAAAAAATTTGGAAATGATTTTTGTGTAAGTGCAATTGATTTAAAAAGAGCAAAGCTTGATTTAATGTGTGATGATAGTGATTTTATAAAAGTTTTTGATTATTTTAAAAATATTTGTAATGCAGATGATTATAAAGATTATTTAACTTATAAATTTTTATATTATGCAAGTGATATTCGTGAATATAATGATGAATTTTTAGGTGATAGTGCGTTTGTGTTTGCAAATAAATTATTAGAAAAATATCCTAATAAAAGAAAAGATATTTTAGATATTGTTTTTGATAAGGAAAAAGGAATTGAGTATAGTGTAAGTTTAAAACCATTTTTATATAGTGATTATGAAAAATATGAAGAAATTAAAAATTCTTTAAAACATCAAAAGGAGATTAGATGATAACTTTAATAAATGATGATTTTAATTTTTCTAATTTATTAAAAGGTGATTATAGAAAAACCTATGTAAAAACACCTAGTTTTATGAGTGAATATAAAGCAGATGAATATAAAAAAGAATTTGATTCTTGTTTAGGAGAGATGAATTTAATCTGCGATACTAGTATTTTAGATTATGCAAAGAAAAATTATAAAAACGCTTCATGTGTTATTCAAGATTTACAAAATATAGAAATTAAAAACGATTTTAATGGTTTTAATGTAGCTGTTTATCGTGGTTTTACCATTGATTTATTTTTACATTTTTTAAAAAAGACTAAGGCAAAATTAATAAATTACGAAACTCAAGAATTTGAAAATGGTTTTAGATTTTTAGATTTTGATAAACAAGTAGCATATAAAAAAGCAGCTAAGATAGTTTTAGATGCTTATGATAGCGGTGCTGATTTTTTAGTAGTTGGCGATAGTTTAAGCTTTAAAATGTTTGATACTTTAAGTGGCGAATTACAAAAAGTATCTAATAGAGATTTTAGTGATTTTTATATTTTACATATGGCTGAGTTCATAGCTTTAGCTAATGGTAATATCCCAGCTAGTCTTAAAGAACATAAATTAAAGGTTAGTTTGGTATGAAAATAGCCATTGCGTGCAAAGATATTTTATTAGAAAAGACTTTAATATTATTTTTACAAGATTATTTAGCAAATAAAAAAGATTGCGATTTTTTAATCACTGATGAAAAATTAATGCACGCAAAAAAACCACAATTTATAATAGGTTTTAATAATGCACATTTAAAATTGCCTTTTAGTAAAGAGCAATTAATTGATGCTTTATATGAGTTTTCAAGCACAATAAATCAAGATGATAATAAGGTTTTAAGTTTTGAAGAAAAACTTGATAAATTACTTAATAAATTTAAATATGATTTACTTCAATTAATGTATGAAAAATAATGTTTTAAGAGTTCAGAGCGGTTTTTTAAAAGGTAAAATTTTAGAAAATCCATCAAAAGATACTACAAGAGCTACAAAAAGTATAGTTAAGTCTTGTGTTTTTAATGTTTTAAGAGATGAATTAAGGGAATATGTTTTTATAGAAGCATTTGGCGGTAGTGCTAGTATGGCGATTGAAGCTATTAGTAATTATGCTAAAAAGGCATTTGCTATTGAAATTGATAAATTAGCGTATAAAAGTGCTTTAAAAAATACAAAAGATTTAAATATAGAAGTTTTAAATGACGATACTTTTAAAGCTTTGCCTAATATTATTGCCAAATTACAAAATGAAAAAACTATTCTTTATTTAGACCCGCCATTTGATATTAGAGATGGTTTTAGTGATGTATATTTGAAAATCAAGAATTTGTATGAGAATTTAGATTGTGATATTATCATTATAGAGCATTCTAGTAAGGTTGAATTTGCATCTTTAAAATATACCTTATTTAAGGTAAAAAAATTCGGCAACACAACTCTTAGTTTTTTTACTAGGTCTTAATTTATTTACTTTAGCTTAATAGAATATAGAGCATAATTTTTTTAGTAGGGATACGCAAGCCGAAAGGAAAATTATATATATTTTTATTAGGAGATTTTATGAAAAAGTTTTTATTAGTTTTACTTGCTTTTTCTAGTGTTGCTTTTGCTGCAGAAACTGAAATCGGTAGCGAGTTATTAAAAGCTTGTTCTGTTTTAGCTGCTGGTATTGGCTTAGGTGTTGCTGCACTTGGTGGTGCTATTGGTATGGGTCATGCTGCTGCTGCGACTATTGCAGGAACTGCTAGAAACCCTAGTTTAGGTGGTAAATTATCAACAACTATGTTTATTGCTATTGCGTTAATTGAAGCACAAGTAATTTATGCTCTAGTTATTGGATTAGTATTATTATACGCTAACCCATTTTTAGGATAATTTTAGGCTACTTTTGTAGCCTTTTTGCGTTTATGGTGGAATTGGTAGACACGCTATCTTGAGGGGGTAGTGCCAACAGGTGTGCGAGTTCAAGTCTCGCTAAACGCACCATGAAAAATAATATTACAAAAGGATTTTGAAGTGAAATTATTAGTAGTAGATGATAGCTCTACAATGAGAAGAATTATTAAAAATACTTTACAAAGATTAGGTCATGAGGATGTTTTAGAAGCTGAACATGGCGTGGAAGCTTGGGGATTGTTATGTGCAAATAGCGATATTGATGTTTTAATAACAGATTGGAATATGCCTGAAATGAATGGTCTTGAACTTGTTAAAAAAGTAAGAGCTGAAGCTAAATATGCAGATATGCCAATCATCATGGTAACTACTGAAGGTGGTAAAGCAGAAGTTATTACAGCATTAAAAGCTGGTGTTAATAACTATATAGTAAAACCTTTTACTCCACAAGTATTAAAAGAAAAATTAGAAGATGTTTTAGGATAATTATGCGTAATACTTATCAAGAATTAGTTATTAAAACAAATAATTTGGAGTTTATTAGTGATTTTGTATTTGCGTTTGATGTTGATGCAATTGAAGAAAAAAATGATGAATTAATTGTAAGAAGTGATAATAATCTTGATGATTTAGTTTTTGCGTTAGGCGAGTTAAAACAAAAACTTAATGATGCTAATTTAAATATTAATCTTACTTATGAACTTTGTGAAAAAGAGAATAAGGATTGGATTAATGAATATAAGAAAAATATAAAGCCAATTTTAATAGATAATATATATATACATACTACTTGGCAAGAGCCTAAAGCAGGCTATGTAAATCTAAAAATAGATCCAGCTTTAGCTTTTGGCTCAGGTCATCATGAAAGCACAAATTCTTGTGTAGAATTTTTGCAAAAATATTATAAAGGTTGCAAAACAGGTCTTGATGTAGGATGTGGTAGTGGAATTTTGTCTTTAGTTATGGCTAATTATGGTATTAGTGTTGATTCTTGTGATACTGATGAATTAGCAATTATGAGTACTAAAAATAATTTTGAGTTAAATAATCTTAAAATTAATAATATTTGGCAAGGTTCTTGCGATAAAGCCAAAAAGAAATATGATTTAGTAGTAGCAAATATAATTGCCGATGTGATATTAATTATTAAAAATGATTTGATAAAAAATCTTAATGAGAACGGAGTTTTAATTCTTTCTGGTATTTTAAATACTTATTCTGAAAGGATTAAAAGTCAATTTTCTTCACTAACTTTAGTTGATGAGAAAATAAAAGGAGATTGGCTAACTTTAGTTTATAAGGTGAAAAATGAATAATAATGAAAATAAGAATTCTAATAAAAATCCAATAGTTATATTTTTAATTTTTTCACTATTGGTATTTGGTGGGTTTTCTTTATTTTTTGAAGAAGGTGGAATAGCTGATAATGGAAATAAAATAAGTTATTCTGACTTTAAGAAAAAAATAGAGACAGGTGAAATAACAAAAGTTCAAATAGGACAAACTCAAATAAAAGGTAGCGGGCTTAACTCTAGTTATACTGCAAACTTAGTAAGAGATTCAAATCTTACTACTTTACTTGATAGTAAAAATGTAAATTACACATCTTATTCTGAAAATAACTTTTTATCTAATTTATTATTTACTTGGATAATTCCAATTTTTATATTTTTTGCTATTTGGGGATTTATTACAAATAGAATGCAAAAGAAAATGGGTGGCGGAATTTTAGGAATTGGAAACTCAAAAAAATTAGTAAACTCTGAAAAACCAAAAGTAAAATTTGATGATGTAGCAGGTGTTGAAGAAGCAAAAGAAGAAGTAAAAGAAATAGTAGATTTTCTAAAATACCCAGAAAGATATATTAAATTAGGTGCTAAAATTCCAAAAGGTTTATTATTGGTTGGACCTCCAGGCACAGGTAAAACTCTTTTAGCAAAAGCAGTTGCAGGTGAAGCTGATGTTCCATTTTTTAGTGTTTCGGGTTCAAGTTTTATAGAAATGTTTGTAGGTGTTGGTGCTAGTCGTGTTAGAGATTTATTTGAAAACGCTAAAAAAGAAGCTCCGGCAATTATTTTTATAGATGAAATTGATGCTATTGGTAAATCTCGTGCAGCAGGTTCACATATGGGCGGGCACGACGAAAGAGAGCAAACTTTAAATCAGCTTTTAGCTGAAATGGATGGGTTTGGTTCAGAAAGCCCTGTAATTGTATTAGCGGCTACAAATAGACCTGAAGTGCTAGATGCAGCATTACTTAGACCGGGTCGTTTTGATAGACAAGTTTTGGTTGATAAGCCAGATTTTAAAGGAAGATGCGATATTTTAAGCGTTCATATGAAAGATGTAAAAATTGCTAAAGAAGTTAAAGTTGAAGATATTGCAAGACTTACGGCAGGACTTGCTGGGGCTGATTTAGCAAATATAATAAATGAAGCTGCGTTACTTGCAGGAAGAAATAATAAAAAAGAAGTAGAGCAAGGCGATTTAACTGAAGCAGTTGAAAGAGCTATTGCAGGACTTGAGAAAAAATCAAGAAGAATAAGCGATAAAGAGAAAAAAATTGTAACATATCATGAGTGTGGACATGCTTTAATAGCAGAGACAACTAAAGGTGCTAAAAAAGTTACAAAAGTTTCTGTTATTCCTAGAGGTTTAGCAGCGCTTGGTTATACTTTAAATACTCCTGAAGAAAATAAATTCTTAATGCAAAGACACGAGTTGATTGCAGAAGTTGATGTTCTTTTAGGTGGTCGTGCAGCTGAGCATGTATTTATTAAAGAGATTTCAACAGGTGCTAGTAATGATTTAGAAAGAGCAACCGATATTATAAAAGCAATGGTTTCTATGTATGGTATGAGTGATATTGCTGGGCTTATGGTTTTAGAAAAACAAAGAAATCAATTCTTAGGTGGTGGTCAAACTATCAAGGATTATTCAGATGATATGGCTCATAAATTAGATGAATATGTTAAAAACTTACTTGATGAGAGATTTAAATCTGTTGTTGCTACTTTAGAACAATATAGTGGAGCAATTGAAACAATGGTTGAAAAACTTTATGAAAAAGAAGTAATAGAAGGTAGTGAAGTAAGAGAAATAATTAAAAATTATGAAATAGAAAATAATTTTGAAACTAGATTAAGTGAGATAGAAAAATGAATTTAATAGCAAATTGTGGAAAAAAGATAATATTAATTGCTTGGATAATATTTATATTATTTACTTTAATATTTTCTTTTTCTTGTTTGTTATTTTTAATTTTAGTATTACTACATTTATTTTATAAAAGGGTTGAGAGAGAAATAACTGATTATGATAATAATACTATAGTAAGTCCAATTGATGCAAAGGTAGTTGAAATATATGTTGATGAAGATAATAAAAATATAGTATTAACTTTAGAAAAAAATTATTTTAGCTTATTTTTAAATTCTTCAGAAGTTAGAAGTGTGATAAAGTCTGAAGATATTTATAAAAAGCAATTTAATGGTTTAAAATATAATGATAATTTTTATTCTAATGCTACTGAAATAGTATTCAATAAAGATATTTCATTAATTTTAAAACCTGCTAGGTATTGTGTAAATTCTTTTTATGACATAAAAAAAGCTTTTAAAGGTCAAAGAATTGGATTTTTTTCAACAGGATTAGTTGATATAAAATTACCATATAATTGCACTTTATTAGTTGGAATGCACGATAAAATCTTAGCTAATGCAGATATTGCAAAGATTGGAGAATAAAATGGAAAAAAATTCTCATAAATTAGCTTATATTTTACCTAATTTATTTACAGCAGCATCTATATTTTTAGGCGTTTTAAGTATTTTAGCGTCTATTAAAGGCGATTATGATAAAGCTATGATTTTAATTATAGTAAGTTTGATTTGTGATGGTCTTGATGGTCGTGTGGCAAGACTTACAAATACAGCTTCAAAATTTGGAGTAGAATTTGATAGTTTAGCTGATATTATTGCTTTTGGAGTTGCACCTGCTATATTATTTTATTTTAATTTAGGTCAAGAGTATGGAAGACTTGGTTCTCTTGCTATGGCTGTTTTTATAATATTTGGTGCAATTCGCTTAGCTAGATTTAATGTTACAACAGGCACATATGACCCAAGAGTTTTTATAGGTCTTCCAATTCCAACGGCTGCAGTTGTTTTAGGTATTTGGGTTGTGTTTTATAAACACCATTTTGATAATAATTCATTTATAGAAATTTTTATTATATTTCTTACGTTTTTATTGTCATTTTTGATGGTGAGCAATGTAAGGTATCCAAGTTTTAAAAAAATAGAATTTCAAAAAGCAAATATTTTAAAAGCTTTAGTGATTTTAATTTTTATTTGTTCTCTTATATATTTACGCCCTTTAGAAATTTTTACCTTAATAATGAGTGCTTATGTTATTTATGGTTTATCAAGAGCTATTTATAATTTATATATAAAAAAGATTAAAAAAGTAGGATAAATATGTTGGATAATAGTAGCGTAGCAGTATTTATAGATGCAGAAAATATACCTGCAAAATATGCTAGAGAAATATTTGACTACGCTTCTAATTATGGAAATGTTATTATTAAAAGAATATATGCTGATTGGAGTAAAGAAAATATTCAAAATTGGCGTGAAAAAATATTTGATTATGGCATTATTGCAATGCAGCAATTTTCTACTTCATCGGGTAAAAACTCATCTGATATGTATCTTACAACCGAAGCTTTAAGCATATTTTATGAAAAACAAATAGATGTTTTTGTTATAGTTTCAGGTGATAGTGATTATACGAGTTTGGCTCAAAAATTAAGAGAAAACAAAAAATTAGTAATCGGAATAGGGACTAATAAATCTTTAAAATCATATGTAAATTCATTTAATGAGTTTTTTTATTTGGATAATGAAAAAGTTAAAAGTAATGATAAAGACAGATTAAAAGCAATTCCAAAAGAGCAATTAAAAGAATTAGAGCAAATAATTGATAATTTAATTGATGAAAAAACTAGAGCAGAATATGCAGTAATAAATACATATATGCAGAAAAAATATTCTGATTTTCACGCTAAAAATTATGGTTTTAGTAGTTTTAGACAATTAATTGAGAATTTTATTTTAAAACATAAGGAATATCAAGAAAAAGTATCTGATGATAGATGTACTTATTATCTTGTGAAAAATTCTACACTCCTTCGCCCAAACAAGGGCGATATAGACTAAAAATTTATTAATAATACATATACTAACAATACATTAAATTAAAGGAAAGAAAAAAAATGAGTGAAAGAATTATAATATTTGATACAACTTTAAGAGATGGTGAGCAAAGTCCAGGTGCTTCAATGAATACAGAAGAAAAAATCCAAATTGCTTTAGCGCTTGAGCGTTTGGGTGTTGATGTTATGGAAGTAGGGTTTGCAGCATCTAGTCCAGGAGATTACGAAGCGATTAATAAAATTGCACAAATTATTAAAAACTCAAGCGTTTGTTCTCTTGCAAGATGTGTAGAAAACGACATTATTCAAGCAGGTAAAGCACTTGAGCCAGCAGCTAAAAAACGCATTCATACATTCATTGCGACAAGTCCAATTCATATGGAATACAAGCTTAAAAAAACTCCAGCAGAAGTTTTAGCAACTGCAGTTAAGAATGTAAAATTAGCTAAGAGTTTATGTGATGATGTTGAGTTTTCTTGTGAAGACGCTTTAAGAAGTGATGTAAATTTTTTAAAAGAAATGGCTGATGCAGTTTATGAAGCAGGTGCAAGGACATTTAATATCCCTGATACGGTTGGATATAGATTACCTGATGAGATTTATAAGGTATTTAAAGAAATTAGCGATTATACAAAAGGAAGACTTATAGTATCAGCACACAATCACAATGATTTAGGTTTAGCTACTGCAAACACACTTGCTGCTATTAAAGGTGGTGCTAGACAAATTGAAGTTACTCTAAATGGCTTAGGTGAGCGTGCAGGAAACGCTGCTTTAGAAGAAGTTGTGATGGCTTTAAAGGTTAGGGCTGATGAATTAGGCGAGTTTTATACCACAATTAATCATAAAGAAATTTACCCATCAAGTAGATTATTGTCAAATATAATCGGTGTAAATCCACAACCAAATAAAGCAATAGTAGGTAAAAATGCCTTTTCTCACGAAAGCGGAATTCATCAAGATGGCGTGTTAAAACACCCTGAAACTTATGAGATTATGAAAGCTAGTGATATAGGCTTAGTTCAAGATAATTTAGTCTTAGGAAAACATAGTGGAAGAGCAGCGTTTAATGATAAATTAAAATCTCTTGGCTTTACATTAGATACTGATGAGTTAAATCGTGCATTTGCAGAGTTTAAAGACCTTTGTGATAAGAAAAAAGAAGTATTTGATGAGGATTTAATAGCAATAGTGGCTGCTGATAAGATTAAAATAGAAGAGAAATTTAAGCTAATAAACCTTCAAGTAAGCGATTGTTCATCAGCACTTGCGACTGCTGCTGTTACTATGGAGTGCGATGGAGAAATATTTAGCGAAGCAGCTATTGGAGATGGTGTAATTGATGCGGTATTTAAAGTAATTGATAGAGCTAGCAAAGTAAATGGTAGCTTACTTGATTATAAGGTTGATGCGGTTAGTAAAGGTAAAGATGCTTTAGCTCAAGTTAGTGTAAAAGTTAGCTTTGAAGGTCAGCGTGCAATCATTGGTCACGGGCTTGACCTTGATACTATGAAAGCTAGTGCTAAGGCATATTTAGGTGCATTAAATAGCTATATTTCAATGAACAAATGATGAAAAAAGTTATAGAATTTGTAACGGAATTTAATAAGTTTGCTAAGGATAATTCCTTAGCACTTATAGAATTAGAACAAGCAAATTTCATAGCTAGTGCAAAAGACACTCTAAATCTTAGTAATATTGTAAAAAATATTATTTCTATTAAATTTTATAACCTTTATAAAGGAATAATTTTTTCTGATTTAGATTTATTTGTAGATAGAATACAAATATCACAATTTAGCCTAATTGATAAAAAACATATGTTACTTTTATTAATAGCTAGTAGAAGTGAAAAATACGCTCAAACTCTAACCAGTAGTTTAAGAGAAGATGAAAGAAAATTTCTTAATACTTATCTTAAAAAAACTAAGGAATTTGTAAATTATGTATTGGATAAAAACAATAAAGACGAAATAGCTTTATTTTTATATGATTTAAATTCTTTTAGAAAATACTTAAAAAAAGATGAATTTTTAATGCCTACGAAAATTTCTAATGCTTTTAATTGGGTTAAAAAAATTGATGATAAAAATATTTTAGATGAATTAGAAAATAGTAAAAAATCATTATTTTTATCAAGAAGAAAATATTATGATAAATTAAATATATATGAAGATGTTGTGAAAGATTATAAAAAATATGAAAAAAAATTAGATTTAATTATTAAAGAGTTTAAATCAAATTCTAATTTATAAATTAAGTAAAATTCAAATATACTAAAAGTTCTTTATTATTATGATTTTTTATACTAAAAGTATTGCCTAATGCTTCGTTTAAAGTCCCACTATTTAGATATTTAAAATTAAAATTATTTAGCTCATATTTAAGGTTTTGTGAGCTAAATTTAGCTCTTTTATCAAGGCAAAATAATGATATTTGCTGACCTTTATAAGAATTAGCAGTAAAATCAGTATTTTTTATAAAAAATTCCCCGTAATTTGTAATTAGTTTTAGATTTATTGTCTTATTAAAGCGATTTTTTAATTTAAAATATTGAAATAATAAAGCTATATTTGCTATAAAATGGTCATCTCTTTTGCCCCCAGCACCAAGGATAAAAATATCACTAAAATCCATTGATAAAGCGTATTTATAGGCTTTTGTTAAGTCATTTGTGTTTTGATTTTTTACTTTAATTATTTTTGCTTTTGTTTTTAGATTTTTAAAACTATCTAAATCCCCAATAATTACATTAGGCTCATAATTATTAGCCAAAAGCAAATTAGCAGCACCATCACAGGCTATTAAAAAATCAGCATTTTTTAGATAATTTAAGGTTATTTTATTGGTGCAAAACTCCCCATTAGCCATAATCACGCAAGTCATTTTAAATCCTTTTTCCAAGAAAATAAGTAAATAATACCTAAGATAAAAAATAAAATCATAAGCATTAATACAGCTAAATTAGAACTATCTTCAATGTAAAGAATAGCCCAAATATAAATAGAAGCAATGTTTGAAATACTTATATAAATATAATGATTTATTATTTTTTTTAGACTTAAAATAGTTGCGATAAGCCCACTTGAGAATATAAAGCTTTCAAGATAAATAAATCTTGACTCTAAATTCTGTAAATAAAAAGAATAAAAATAAGCAATAATAAAAATTGCTATATAAATTAATATAAAATTTTTCAAGCTTAAAGTCTTAATTAAAGTATTTTTATTCCAATAAAAATAGCCATAAATCATCATAGGAAAATAGCATAATAAATACAAAAATACTTCTCCAAAAAGTCTATTTATATAAGCAATATAAGCATAAATTAAAGCATTAAATACACCTACAATAAAGCATAATTTATTTTTTACTCCCATTAATAATACATATAAAATTCCAGTAAAAAGGGCAAAAAAGTTTAAAACATTTGAATTAGTAAAATAAGCAAAAGCTAAACTAAAAATAAGCGAAGTTAAAAATAATCTCATAATATCTCCTTAATCAGCATTACCTGTCCAAGTTCAATGGGTTTAATCTCAGCTAAAAGCACCCCAAAAAAATCTTATTATAATTATAAAAATTAATAATCTTATTAATCAATTTGTTTTATAATCACAGCTTTTAATTTACACCAATTTGGAGGTCAAAATGGCTTTGGATTCGGCAAGAAAAGCTGAAATTATCAGCAAATATGCAAGATTTGGTGGCGACACAGGTTCGTCTGAAGTTCAAATTGCTTTACTTACAGAAAGAATTGCAATATTAACAGAACACTTAAAAGTATTTAAAAAAGATTTTTCATCAAGACTAGGACTACTTAAATTAGTTGGTCAAAGAAAAAGACTTTTAAAATATTTAAAAGCTACAAAATACGATGTTTATGTTAAATTAATTAACGAATTAAACATTAGAGATAAATAATTCTTAGCCCCTTTTTGGGGCAAAATACTATGATTTTATACGATAATTTAGAAGAAATTACCTACCTTGAAAAACTAGCAAATTATCTAAGCTCTAAAGATATTGAGCTTGTTTTAACCAATAATGATGAAATGCAAGAAATCAATAAAAATGCAAGAAATATTGATAAAACTACTGATGTTTTAAGTTTTCCACACGATAATTCTTTTTTAGATACTAATTTTTTAGGCTCATTAGTTATTAATACCGAACTAGCAAAAACTAAAGCTTGTGAATTAGGGCATAGTTTAGAAGATGAAATATCTTTATTATTTATTCATGGAATGTTACATTTATTAGGGTATGACCACGAAATAGATAATGGCGAAATGAGAGCAAAAGAGATTGAGCTAATAAAAGAATTTAATTTACCAACAAGCCTTATAGTAAGAACTTTAGATTAAATCTTTTTATGTAGAATGATAACTATTTTATTTTTTAAAAGGATATTCTATGGAACAAAATGCTTTAGTTCAATTTTTACCATTAATCGTATTATTTGCGATTTTTTATTTTTTAATTATTCGCCCACAACAAAAACAAGCAAAAGCACATAAAGAAATGCTAAATTCACTTACTAAAGGTGATAAAATAGTTACTAATGGTGGTTTAATTGTTGAAGTTGTAAAGGCTGAAGATGATTATTTAAAAATTAGATTAAATGATGATGTTGTTGCTAAATTAGATAAAAATTTTGTAGCTAGAAAAGTAGAAAACACAAATAATTCGGAAGCAACAAAATAATGCGTAATCAAAAAACAAAAAGTATCACATATCGTTTTTATGTTTTAGTTTTTGTTACACTTTTTGGCATATTTTTAAGTGTGCCAAGCTTTTTTTCTATAAATGGTCCTAAGATTAATTTAGGGCTTGATTTACAAGGCGGACTTCATATGCTTTTAGGTGTAGAAACCAATGAAGCTATAAAGTCTAAAGTAAAATCAATCGCTTCAAGTATTAATTATTCTTTTAATAAAGAAAATATTTTAACTGATGGATTTAAAAGTAATGATGGTGTAATACATTTTGAACTACTAGATAAAGATGATACTGCTAAAGTAGATAAAATAATTAAAGAACTAAAAGGCTTAAAAGTTAGTGTTAATAATTCTTTTTATGAGATTACTTTAACACCTGAAGAAGAAGTTCAAACTGCTAAATTTGCAATAGATCAAGCTGTAGAAACTATTAGAAATAGACTTGATTTATTTGGACTTTCAGAGCCAACTGTTGCTAAACAAGGTGAAGATAAAATCTTGGTTGAAATTCCAGGCGTAAAAACTGCTGAAGATGAGCAAAGAGCTAAAGATTTAATAGCTAAAGCCGCACATTTACAACTAATGGAAGTAGATAGAGCTAAGGCTGATCAAGGCAATATGTTAAGTCCTGAAGAAGCAGCAAGTTATGGAGATATTATTTTACCTGATGTAAAAGATAAAAATATTAAATATGTTTTAAAAGAATTACCTATTTTAGATGGCTCTATGTTAATTGATGCTAGAGTAGGATTTTCTGATAAAACTGCTCAACCTGTTATTAATTTTACACTTAATTCAGAAGGTGCAAAAATATTTGGAGATTTCACAGGTAAAAAAGTAGGTCATCAATTAGCAATAGTTTTAGATGGTAAGGTATATTCAGCTCCTAGAATTAATGAAAGAATAGGTGGTGGTAGCGGACAAATTAGTGGGAATTTCAGTGTTGAAGAAGCACACGATTTAGCTATCGCACTAAGAAGTGGGGCTTTATTAGCACCTGTTAAATTACTTGAAAAAAGAAGCGTAGGACCAAGTTTGGGTGCTGATAGTATTGAGCAAAGTTTAGTTGCACTTTTAGGTGTATTTTTGATGATTGTTGTTTTTATGGGAGTTTATTACGGAATTAGTGGTTTGTTTGCAAATATTGCTCTAATTTCTAATATATTCTTATTAGTAGCAGTAATGGCACTTTTTGGAGCAACGCTTACTCTTCCTGGTATGGCTGGGATTGTTCTAACTGTCGGTATGGCTGTAGATGCGAATGTTATTATTAATGAGCGTATTAGAGAGCTTATAAGAGATGGCGTTAATTTAAGAGATGCTATAAATAATGGTTATCATAACGCAATGAGTGCGATTTTAGATAGTAATCTAACTACTTTAATTACAAGTGCTGCATTATATGCTTATGGAACTGGTGCTATTAAAGGATTTGCTGTTACTATGAGTATAGGAATAATTGCATCTATGATAACAGCAATTATAGGAACTCATGCTTTATTTGATTTATTTGCTAATAGAATTGAAAAAAGTGGCAATACAAGACTTTGGTTTGGTTATAGGAGAGTGTGATGCAAGTATTTTCTAGTAAAAAAATATATGATTTTATGAGGCTTAGATTTGCATCTATTGGCTTATCTTTTGTTTTAGTTATTGGCTCTATTATTTTATTATTTACACAAGGTCTAAATTATGGAATTGATTTTAGTGGTGGGACTTTAGTTCAGATAAAATACACTAATAAAAATGCTCCTTTAGATGATATTCGTAATATCTTAAATCAAAATGAAGCTTTAAAAGGTGCTAGCGTTACGGAATTTGGAAGTAGTGATGAAGTAGTAATTAGATTTTCAAGTTCAAGTGATAGTTTAGGTAAAGATGTAGGAGATACTATTGTAAAAATGTTATCTTCAACAGGCGATATTGAGCTAAGAAGAGTTGATATTGTTGGACCAAAAGTTGGTGGAGAATTAAGACAAAAAGGTTTAATGGCTATTTTAGTATCTTTTGCACTTATTTTAGTGTATATAGCTATTAGGTTTGAATGGCGTTTTGCTATGGCTGCAATTATTAGTGAAATTCACGATATTGTAATAGTTATTGGAGCGATTTCTCTTTTTCAAATTGATGTTAATCTTGATACTTTAGCAGCTATTTTAACCGTTTTAGGCTATTCACTAAATGATACAATTATTATTTTTGATAGAATTCGTGAAAGCATAAAAGAGAGTAAAAGCACTAATTTAGGTAGCATTATTAACGAAAGCGTATCAGCAACCTTATCAAGAACAACTCTTACATCAGGAACAACACTCTTTACGGTTTTAATTTTGTTTTTTTATGGTGGAGATATGATACACGGCTTTTCTCTTGCTTTAATAGTTGGGGTTATTGCAGGAACTTTAAGTTCAATTTTTGTAGCAAGCCCACTTTTAATGTGGTTTAATTTTAGCGTTAGTAATTATAGAACTAAAGAGCTTGATAAAATCAAGAAAAAAGAAGAAAAAGAACGCCTAAGAGCAATGTATGAAAAAGGACAATTATAATGGATTTTGGAAGAGTAATTCATATATTCTTTACATTGATGAGCTTAACTACAACGGCTGGCTTTTTATATTATCAAAGCCCTGTGGCATTATTTATAGCAGCTAGCATTAATTTGGTTTCAACACTTTTAAAAATTGGTGTTAGAAATATTTTAAGCACAGAGATTTTTGCAAGTTCACTTGTAACTGATGTGCATTTAATAATAGCTTTTGTTTTAACTCAAATTTATGGAACTAGTATGAGTGATTTGGTATATAGTATGACAATAGGTGCTGTAATATCAAATATATTTACACTTATTTTAGTATTGATTGAAGCTATTAAAAATAAAGATGAATTTTAAGGACTAATTTATGTATAACGCAAAAGAAGTTGAGAAAAAATGGCAAGAAATTTGGGATAAAGAGAATTATTACGAACCTAGTAATGATTTTAGTAAAGAAAAAAAATATATATTATCAATGTTTCCATACCCAAGTGGTAAAATCCATATGGGACATGTAAGAAACTATGCAATAGGTGATGCTTTAGCAAGACGCTTTAGAACTATGGGCTATAATGTTTTACACCCACTAGGGTTTGATAGTTTTGGTATGCCTGCTGAAAATGCTGCTATAAAATATGGGCTTCATCCTAAAAAATGGACTTATGAAAATATTGATTATATGAAAAAAGAGCTTTATTCTTTAGGTTTTTCGTTTTCTAAGACAAGATTGCTTGCTACAAGTGATGAGATTTATACTAAATTTGAGCAAGAAATTTTTGCAAAAATGTATGAAGCAGGTCTAATTTATACAAAAAAAGCTAATGTAAATTGGTGTGATAATGATAAAACCGTTTTAGCAAACGAACAAGTTGAAGATGGCAAATGCTGGAGATGTGGTCATGAAGTAGAGCAAAAATCTATGAATGGCTATTATGTAAGAATTACAAAATATGCTGAAGAATTATTAAAAGATTTAAAATATTTAGAAGATAAATGGCCAAATCAAGTTTTAACAATGCAAGAAAATTGGATAGGCAAAAGCGATGGATTGGAATTTGAATTAGATGTATCAAGTTCTAATAAAGATTTAGATGGATTAAAATTCAGCGTATTTACAACCCGTGCTGATACGATTTTTGGGCTTTCTTATTTTGCTTTAGCACCTGAACATGAAATTACTAAAAAAGTTTTAGAAACTAATTTAATAAGTGAAAATGATAAAGACAAAATTAAAGCTATGCAAAATATGAGTGCTAAAAATAGAGCTCAAAGTGAAAAAGAAGGCGTATTTTTAGGTATTTATGCAATTCATCCAATAACTAAAGAAAAATTACCTGTATGGGTAGCAAATTTCGTTTTAGCTGATTATGGTAGTGGTGCTGTTATGGCAGTTCCAGCTCACGATGAAAGAGATTTTGAGTTTGCTAAAAAATATAATTTAAATATAAAATATGTAATAAATGGCGAAAATAAAAAAGATAATGAACCTTTTACTGAATATGGAATTTTATTTGATAGTGCAGAATTTAGTGGCTTAGATAGTGCTAGTGCTAGAATTGCAATTGCTAAAGAATTTGAAAATAGAAAAATCGGTAAAAGTATAATCAATTATAAATTAAGAGATTGGGGTATATCTCGTCAAAGATATTGGGGAGCTCCTATTCCGATTGTTAAATGCGATACTTGTGGAAGTGTAGTTGAGAATAACTTGCCTGTAGCTTTACCTGAAGATGTAGTAATTGATGGAGAAGGAAATCCACTTGAAAAACACCCTACATTTAAACAATGTAAATGCCCTAAATGTGGAAAAGACGCAATTAGAGAGAGCGATACAATGGATACATTTTTCCAAAGTTCTTGGTATTTTGCAAGATTTGCAAGTAATCCTAGCAATTGGAATACAAAAGCAATTGATGATGAAGCAAAATATTGGATGAATGTAGATCAATATATTGGCGGTATTGAACACGCGATTTTACACTTATTATATGCTAGATTTTTCCAAAAAGCTTTAAGGGATTTAGGATATTTAAATGTAGATGAGCCGTTTGAACGCTTACTTACTCAAGGTATGGTTTTAAAAGATGGTGCTAAGATGAGTAAAAGCAAGGGCAATACGGTTGATCCTGATGATATTATTAAAAATTACGGAGCTGATACTGCAAGACTTTTCATACTTTTTGCTGCACCACCTCAAAAAGAATTAGAATGGAATGATAGTGCGGTTGAAGGTGCTTATAGATTTTTAAATAGACTTTATGATAAGGCTTTAGGGATTAATGTAGTTGATTTTAGTAATATAAATCACGCAAATCTTAGTAAAGATGATAAATTAGCAAGACTTAAAGTATATGAAGCTTTAAAAAAGGCTGATGATGTATTTAATAAAACTTACGCATTTAATACATTAATAGCTGCTTGTATGGAAGGCTTAAATGCTTTAAATAACGCAAGTAGTGATGAAGTTTTAAGTGAAGGTTTTGCAATAATTTTAAGCATACTTGACCCAATTATCCCACATTTAGCAAGTGAGTTAAGTGAGAAATTATTTAATAGAACAAATATTAAAACTTATGAATTAAAAGAAGAAGTATTTGTAAGCGATACAATAAAACTTGGAATTAGTATTAATGGTAAAAATAGAGCAGAGATTGAAGTTGATGCAAATGCTAATCAAGATGAAATTATCAAAATAGCAAAAGATAAAGCAGCTAAATGGCTAGAAGATAAGATTATCGTAAAAGAAATTTATATTCCTAATAAATTGGTAAATATTGTAATTAAATGAAAAAAATACTTTTAAGTTTTACATTATTTTTTTGTGCTTGTGGCTATGCACCTTTGAATGTAGCCACTAGCAAAATGTTAGGCGAAAGTGTCAATGTAATTACTATTATAAATAAGGCTGAACCTAAAGATAGTATTACTTTAAATGATAATTTTACGAATTATGTAGAACATTATATGCATAAAAGTGTTAGTAAAACTGCAGATAGTAAGATTATTTTAAGAATTCTTAGTAGTGAATTTATACCTTTATATTATGATGAATTTGGATACGCTAAGAGTTATAAAGCTATTATTAGATTAGAATTTAATGTAACTTTTCAAGATGAAACAACTAAAAAAATCATAACTTCAGGTGAGCATATTTTCAATACAAATACAATTAGTGTTTTAAGTGATGAGCAAAAAAGTAGAGCTATTAATTTAGCTAGCCAAAAGGCGTTTAACGAATTTGCTTTAAGAATTATTATGTAGTTAATAATTAATTTTGTTTTGTTAGTATTAAGAAAAAATTTTAAAGAGAAAAAATGTCTATTAATATTAATGTGATTGCTAAAGAAACAATTGTAGAACTTACCAAAAGGAACTTATTATTAACTCCTGAAAATTATTCAGAAGTTTTTGATGAGATTGCTAAAAAGTATGGAAGAACAACTCAAAATATTGATAAAATTCAAGGGTATATTTCTAAATTAAATCCCACATTAGCTCAAGATGTAAAAGGAAGAAATGTAAAAAGCTTAGAAGAATTAGTAGTATTTTTAATCTCTAAAGCTAATGGTATAAAAGAAGATAATAGTGATAAAAAGCTCATAATAAACTATAATATAATTTGTAAAAAATTATTAAAAATATTATCAAATTTACCAAATAAATCAACTAAAACTCTTAGCGAAGAAGCTTTAAATAAATTAAATAATTCAAGTCTAAAAACATTAGAAGAATTAAAAAAAGATTGGATTAGGGTAGATGATGATTTATTAGAACTTAATAATAAAATTCAACATTTAGGATTAAACTCAAGAGATGATTTTTTAGAAATTTTAGATGAATTATCTTTAAAAATTGAAAGAAATAATGCTAATGCAGTATGTGAAAATTTAGCTCCATCTGTGGCTTATTCTTTAACTCCATCAATTGCTAATTATGTAAATGATGAAATCAATCAGTTTTGTGAAAGTATAAATGCAGAGCCGCAAATATTAGGCGTAAAGCAAATTACAGAACAATTTAGAAATCTAGTCAAAAAAAGAATAGATATTGATAGGGCAGAAATTTCAAGTTCAAATAAAGTTTTAAATGATGTTTTAGAGCAAATTAGCGATAAGATTGTAAGTATTCTTAGCATGGCTACAAATTCTCAACAAAAAGTTCAAGAAATTAAAAAAGAAATTGAAAGTATTAAAGCTGAAGATGAAGCTATGCAGACTATTAAAGCAAGATTGATAGCTATAGTTGCTATGTTTGAAAAAGAAATAATAGATTTAAAAGAAAAAACAAAATTAGATGCCGATACTTTAGGTGATCTTAAAATTAAAGTTCAAGGACTAGAGCAAGAAATTAACAAACTAAGAGAAGAAACTCAAGTAGATTTTCTAACTCAACTTGCAAATAAGCGTCAATTAGAAGAACAATTAAAATTAGCCGAAGAATCTTATGAAAGATATAATATCAATTATTCAATAGCATTTTTTGATATTGACCATTTTAAGTTTATAAATGATACCTATGGACACGCAGCAGGAGATACTATACTTGCTAATTTAGGAAATATTATTTTAAATAACATTAGAAAATTAGATTGTGCGGGGAGATATGGTGGGGAAGAATTTATGGTAATTCTTCCACATTCATCAATTGATGATGCAGTAAAATTTGCTGAAAAAATTAGAGTTTTAGTATCAGAGCAAAAGTTTTTATGTAAAGGTAAGACTATTAGTATAAAAGTAAGCGGTGGGGTTAGTGATAGAAGAAGCTATGAGACCCAAGAGCAATTTATTGAAGCTGTTGATAAATTATTATACGCAGCAAAAAATGCAGGTAGAAATAATATAAAAAGTGCAAGTAGAAAATAAACTTTCAAATTATTTAGATAATTTAGCGGAATTTTACGAGAAATTTGACCTTTTTAAGGCTCATAGATTTAAGCATTTGCTAAATTATGATTTTGATACAAAAGTAGTGCAAATTTTAGGCACTAATGGTAAAGGTAGTACGGGAAGATACCTTGCTTTAATGCTTAGTGATAGCGGGTATAAAGTAGGGCATTTTATAAGTCCACATATATTCTCTTACAAAGAAAGATTTAGTATATTTCAAAATCAAGTTATGCAAGATATTGATTTAGATATAGCTCATAATATTTTGCAAGATAAATTAAAAAAGCTTAATTTAAAAGAAAATCTTAGTTATTTTGAATATTTATGCTTTTTATCACCTATTGTTTTTAGTGAGTGTGATTATGTTATTTTTGAAGCTGGACTTGGTGGAGAATACGATGCTACAAGTATTTTTAAAAGAGATTTATGTGTATTTACTCCGATTAGTATTGACCATGCTGATATTTTAGGTTCTAATTTAGATGATATTTTTAGAACTAAAATTAAAGCAATGTGTGGTGTTAATATTTTTGCTAATAAAAATGAGATGATATTAAAAGCGGCCATTCAAAAAGGAGTTAAGGCTAGTTTTTTGAGTGCTGATTATTCAAAATTATGCCTTGATGAAAATGAGTTTTTAAAACATAATTTTAGCTTAGCTCAACTTGCATATTTTGAGTTAGAAAAACATTTTTATATAGGTAAAGCAATTAAATTAGATTTAAGAGCAAGATGTGAAAAACTAGCAAGTAATTTAATAATAGATGTAGGGCATAACGCTGCAGCTGCAAAGAATTTAAATCAAGAAATTAAAAAACAATTCCCAACTAAAGTTAGTTTAATTGCTAATTTTTTTGCTAATAAAGATGTAAAAGATATTTTAAATATTTTAAAGCCAAGTATTAATGAAGTTTTGGTTTTTAACTATGACAGCGAACATAGAGCCTTAGCAAATGTTAAAGAGATTTGCAAAGAATTAGATATTAAATGCAGTGATTTTAGTGATTTTGATGCAGATAAAAATTATGCAGTTTTTGGCTCTTTTATGCTAGTAGAAAGGTTTTTGAGATTTTATGCAAGCAAATCTTTATGAGTATTTAATAAATAATAAAAATTATGCAAAAATTATTATATGTGAAGACTTAAACGAAGCAAAATCTTTATCAAATGTAGCTTTATATTTAGGGATAAATAGTTTTATTTTACCTGATTTTAGAGCAGAGATTAATGACGATTTACGCTCGTTTTCTATGGAATTATTTGATATTTCAAAAGTTTTAAGTGATTATTATGATTATCAAGATAAAAAGATTTTAATAATACCTATTAATACTATTAAAAAACCACTTCCAAGTAAAGATGATTTAAAATGTTTAAAGATTGAATTTGGCGATAGGATTAATTTAAATTCTTTAGCAAAAGAGCTTTTAAGGTTAAATTATAATTTAGTTGATATGGTTCAAAGTCCAGGAGAATTTAGTATAGGTCATGAAAAAATTGATATTTTTTCATTGAAATATGAAAATCCAATTAGAATAGTTTTATTTGATGATGAAGTAGAAAGTATTAAATATTTTGATGCAAGTTCTGGACTTAGCTATAAAGAAGAGTGTGAATATTGCGATATTTTGCCGTTAATTTCATATGTAAGCGAAGAAAAATACGAAGAAATCAAAGAAAGTATTTTAAATAATGATGATTTAAATGAATACGAAAGCGTATTTTATTGGCATTTAAAACTTAGTAATTATTTAGAGTTTTCTTATGTTTGCACGAAAGAATTTGAATTAGGAAATATAATTTCTAAAGCTAAAAAATATAGCGATATGGTGTTTAATCCTAGCAATGATTTTTTCAAATTAAACTCAAATAAAAAGATAAAATTACTAGCTAGTAACGAGAATAAATTCTTAGATTATAAATTAGGTGAAAATGTAGAAAAAATTATCTCAAATGCAGTTTTAAATATTCAAAGCGATGATGAATTAATATTAAGTCTTAATAAATATTATAAAAAAGAGAAAAAATATAAATCAAGCATAGTTTTAGATGAGCTTATAAAAAATGATTATGTAGTTCATGAGCGATACGGCGTAGGTAGATTTTTAGGATTAGAATTAATAGAAAATGAAGGAAAAAAGCAAGAATTTATTGTGATTGAATATCAAAATGAAAATAAATTGCTACTTCCAACTAGCTCACTTTATTTGCTTGATAAATATATTTCAAGTTCAATTCCTGAACTTGATAAATTAGGCAAAAATACTTTTGTAAAACTCAAAGAAAAACTTAAAACTAAATTATTAGCAATTGCAGGTGCTATTACTGAACTAGCAGCAAAAAGGCAGTTAATTGTAACAAAGGCTATTAAAAAACCACTTGATTATGAGATATTTAAGGCTAAAGCAGGATTTGTTTTAACAAGTGATCAAGAAAAAGCAGTTAATGATATTTTTGAAGAGATAAGCAAATGCACTCCTATGGATAGATTACTTAGTGCTGATGTTGGTTTTGGTAAAACCGAAGTCGCAATGCACGCAATTTTTGCCTGTGTTAAAAATGGTTTAAATGCCTTATTTTTTGTCCCGACTACACTTTTATGCTCTCAACATTATAAAACACTTAAAAATCGTTTAGAGCCTTTTGGAATTCAAGTTTTTAGACTTGATAGATTTTCTAATACTAAAAAGGCTATTATGAATACAAAAGAGCCAAAGGTTATTATAGGAACTCACGCTTTACTTAGTTTAGCAATTGATGATGTTGGGCTAATTGTAATTGATGAAGAGCATAAATTTGGCGTAAAGCAAAAAGAAAAATTAAAAGATATAAGTATAAAAGCTCATCAATTAAGTATGAGTGCTACTCCAATCCCAAGAACGCTTAATCAAGCTTTAAGCACACTTAAGACTTATTCTCAAATTCTAACTCCGCCTAATGATAGATTAGATGTAAGAACTTTTGTAAAAACTTATGATGACGCTTTAATTAAAGAAATCATAGCAAGAGAGCTTAGGCGTGGTGGGCAAGTATTTTACATACATAATCACATAGCTTCAATTGAACATAAAAAACGCTATTTAGAAGAGCTTTATCCAAAGCTTAGAATTTTAGTTTTACATTCAAAAATACCAGCAAATGAAGCTGAAGAAAAATTATTTGAATACGAAGAGAAAAAATATGATTTATTATTATGCACGAGCATTGTTGAAAGTGGAATTGACTTAGCAAATGCAAACACCATAATAGTAGAAAAATCAAATCATTTCGGCATAGCTGATTTGCACCAACTTCGTGGTAGAGTAGGTCGTAGCAAAATACAAGGATTTTGTTATTTTCTAGTTG
This sequence comes from Campylobacter sp. RM12654, assembly GCF_020137585.1. NCBI lineage: Bacteria > Pseudomonadati > Campylobacterota > Epsilonproteobacteria > Campylobacterales > Campylobacteraceae > Campylobacter > Campylobacter sp. RM12654. The sequence goes on along the minus strand of NZ_JACGAR010000001.1, from coordinate 72,527 downwards.
ATAACGAAGAAAGTGTTAGTGAAGATTCTAAGAAAAGATTATTAAGCTTAGCTAGTAATTCGTATTTAGGCAGTGGTAGCACTCTAGCTCAAATGGATTTAGAAATAAGGGGCGGTGGTAATTTATTAGGTGCTGAACAAAGCGGACATATAGAACAACTTGGCTATGCGCTTTATATTAAAATGCTAGAAGCTGAAATTAATCGACTAAGTAAAGGAAATATCACAAAAGAGATTAAATACGAGCAAAAATTATTAGTAAATGCTTATATAAGTGATTATTTAGTGCCTAACGATAAGCTAAGATTAAGTCTTTATAGAAAAATAAATGAGTGCGATAATTTAGCTAGTTTATCTACTATGCAAGATTCTTTTAATGATAGATTTGGCAAATGTGATAGCTATACAAGAAATTATTTTTCACTTATGGCAATTAAAATTTTATGTATTAAGCACGGATTTTGCGAAGTTAGTAATTATGAGCAAAATATAAAACTTTTAAAAGATAATGGTGAAAGAATTATTTTAAAAGCATCAAGTAAAAGCGATGATGATATAATAGATACTTTATTAAAATATTTAAATTCTTTATAAGAATTTAAATATTAATTCGGATTAATTAATTTGCTCAAGCATACTTAAAACTTCTTCAAAAGCAAAAGCCTCATCATTTCCTTGTCTTAAAAAATCATTCATATAATCTTTTTTACTCATTGCAAAATCAAGCTCTTTATCGCTACCTTTTACATAAGCACCAATTCTAATTAGAGTTTCGTTTTCTTTTAAAACTGAATTAAGCCTTTTAAACTTAGCAGCATTTTTTTTATGTTCAGGCGTTACCACATCTCCCATAACCCTACTTGCTGAATTTTGAATATTAATCGGAGGATATATTCCAAAATCAGTCAGGCTTCTATCTAATACGATATGCCCATCAAGAATTGACCTACTTTGATCAGCAATAGGATCGCTCATATCATCTCCATCAACTAGCACGGTAAAAAATGCTGTAATAGTTCCTTTACCTTCTTCTTTACCAGCTCGCTCCATTAATTGCGGCAATAGATTAAATACACTTGGTGGATAGCCTTTAGCAGTAGGCGGCTCTCCAAGAGCAAGACCGATTTCGCGTTGAGCCATAGCAAAACGAGTAACGCTATCCATTATAAATAATACATCCATTCCTTGCTCTTTAAAAAATTCAGCCACACTCATAGCACAAAATGCCCCATATTTACGCATTAATGCACTATCATCGCTAGTCGCAACTATCATAACGGTATCATCCATTTTACCACCTAAATTCTTATGTATAAACTCAGGAATTTCTCTACCACGCTCACCTATTAAAGCAACTACTTTAACGGCTGCAGGGGCATTTTTAACTATCATTCCCATAAGAGTTGATTTACCAACCCCAGAACCAGCAAAAATGCCTAATTTTTGTCCTACTCCACAAGTTAAAAGCCCATCAATACTTTTAATACCAACAGGAAAAGGCTCACTTATAAGCCCACGCTTAAGTGCGTCTATTGGTGCTCTTAAAATAGGCATCATTTTACTTGGTGTGATTTTTTCTTTTCCATCTTTTGGACGCATAAATGGATCAACCACACGCCCAAGTAATTCCATAGAGCAAGGAATTTTCATTCCTGCTTCTTCTAAAAATGCTTTATCTCCGATTTTAAAGCCTTCTACAAAATCAAAAGGGCTTAAAAATGAAATATGTTCTTCAATCTTAACAACCATTGCATAAGCGGTTTTTTCTTCATTTTCAAGTCTTATAACATCGCCTACGCTAGTGATTAATCCTTTAATCTCTATACTAATTGCAGAGATTTTGTATATAAAGCCAAAATTTTGTGAAATTGGTATTTTTGATATTTTATTTTTAAGTTTTTCTAAGTTCATTTTATTAGTGAATAAAATTCTTTCCTAGTTCTTTCATCGCTTAAAAATATGCCTTTAAGAGAACTTGTTATTGTTTTAGAATTTACTTTTTGAATTCCACGCATTTGCATACATAAATGCTCAGCTTCAATAGTTACAGCAACACCTTTTGGCTTTAATATTTCATATAAAGCTAGGCTAATTTGTTCGCATAATTGTTCTTGGATTTGCAATCTTCTTGAATAAACTTCAACAAGTCTAGGTAATTTTGAAAGCCCAACTACTTTTCCATTAGGTATATAAGCAATATGAACTTTTCCAAAAAATGGTAATAAATGATGTTCGCATAAGCTATAAAAATCAATGTCTTTTACTAAAACCATTTCATTGTTATCAGTGTTAAAAATAGCTTCGTTTAAAATTTCTTTTGGATTTTTTGTATAGCCACTACATAAGAATTCATATGATTTTTGAACCCTTTCAGGTGTTTTTACTAATCCTTCTCTATTTGGATTTTCACCAATTTTTATTAATAAATTTTTAATTAAGTCTTGCATTCTTTACCTTTATATTTTGCCAATGATTAATTTTTTTAGCTAGAATTGTGCGAAATATTTTACAAAAGGTAGTTTAATGAAACTTAGTACAACAAAAATTGATGAAATTAATTACTCAGTAAGTGGTGTTATAGAAAAATCTTTAATAGATGAAAAGGTTAAAGAAATAGCTGTAAAAGCTAGTAAAACTATGCAAGTTGCTGGTTTTAGAAAAGGCAAAGTTCCTGTAAATGTTGTTTTAGATAGATATAAAGATTCTTTACTAAAAGACGCAGAACAAGAAGCGATTACAAGTGCTTATAAAAATGCAGTTAAAGAAACAGGTAAAGATGAAAAAGAATTAATCGGTGAGCCAAGCTTTAAAAAATTCGATAGAAAAGATAATGGAATTGAATTTGAATTCGTAGTGTCTTTTAGACCAACAATTGATTTAAGTGGTTATGAAGCATTAGTTCCTGCATTAAAAATAGAAGAAATTAAAGAAAAAGATATTAAAGCTAGAAAAGAAGCTATGCTTAAGCAATTTGCTCCATTAGAAAAAACTAAAAAACAAATCTTAAAAAAAGGTGATTATGCTAAGTTTGATTTTGAAGGATTTGTTGATGGCGTTGCCTTTGAAGGTGGTAAAGCAGAAAATTATATGCTAGAGATTGGAAGTGGTCAATTTATACCAGGATTTGAAGATGGTATGATAGAGCTTAAAGTTGGCGAAGAAAAAGATATAGAAGTAACTTTCCCTGAAAATTATCAAGCAGCTCATTTAGCGGGTAAAAAAGCAGTATTTAAAGTAAAATTACATGAAATTCACGCAAGAAAATTACCTGAAATTGATGAAGAAATGCTTAAAAAATTACTTCCTGGTGTAGAAAACCCAACTGAAGCAATTTTAGATGAAAAAATAAAAGAACAATTAGAAACAGAAGCTAAATTTAAACAAATTGATGAAAAATTAAAACAAGAATTTGTTGAAAAAATGCTAGAAAAATATACTTTTGCAGTTCCACAAAACATTTTAGAACAAGAAACTAACTTACAATTTAATCAAGCTGCAAGAAGCTTTAGTAAAGAAGAATTTGATAAATTAAAAGATGATAAATATTTAGAAGAAAAAAGAAAAGAATATGAAGCAGAAGCTTTAAAAAGCGTAAAATTAACTTTCATTGTTGATGAATTAGCAAAATTAAGAAATGTAGTTGTAAATGACCAAGAAGTAGCACAAGCTATTTATTTTGAAGCTTTAAGATACGGAATGGATCCTAAACAACTAATAGAAAACTATACAAAAAATGGCACATTACCGGCTGTTAGAATGAGTTTAGTAGAAGAAAAATTATTTGCTGATTTATTTTTAGGAAAAGATAAATGAGCTACATACCTTATGTAGTAGAAAAAACTAGCAAAGGCGAGAGAAGTTATGATATTTACTCTCGCTTACTTAAAGATAGAATTATTCTTTTAAGTGGTGAAATAAATGATGATGTAGCTGCTAGCGTAGTTGCACAATTATTGTTTTTAGAAGCTCAAGATTCTACTAAAGATATTTATTTGTATATAAATAGTCCTGGTGGAGTTGTAACTAGTGGTCTTAGTATATTTGATACAATGAATTATATTAAACCTGATGTTAGTACAATTTGTATAGGACAAGCTGCTTCAATGGGAGCGTTTTTACTTAGCTCTGGAGCTAAAGGTAAAAGGTTTGCTCTTCCAAATGCTAGAATTATGATACATCAGCCTTTAGGCGGTGCAAGAGGTCAAGCGACTGATATTGAAATTCAAGCAAAAGAAATTTTAAGATTAAAAGCAATGCTTAACAAAGTATTAGCTGAAAATACCGGTAATAAATTGGCAAAAGTTGAGAAGGACACTGAACGCGATTATTTTATGAGTTCAGAAGAAGCTTTAAAATACGGACTAATTGATAAGGTATTAGAAAAAAGTTTTAAATAGGATAGGGCTTTGAATAAAGAGATAATACACGATGAATCTCCTAAGATTCAGAAATTAAGCGGTGGAGAATTTGAGAAATTTACTCAACAAGTAATTAAACAACTTATAGAGGATAATGTTCCACCAACTCCTACTAATTATTCTATTTATTTTGAAAAAATGTTAGATACTAAGCCTATGGCCTTTAAAAAAAGAGTAACAGAAATGATTACTTATGAAAAAGAAGACCAAAGTAATAAAGTTGCTGTAATAGAACAAGACATTAAAGAAACCTTTGTAAATATAAAACAGCTAGTAGGTTCTATTGCAACAATTTATAAAAATATAAGCACAATGAAAGCTTTAATTAAGAAAAAAATAGGCGATTTGAGTATTGCTACCGGTTCTTTATCTATTCAAAATATTTTAAGGTCTTTAGATAGTGATATGGCTAAACTTACCACAGCCCTTGATATTCAATTAAATAGTATAAAAAAAGGTTATGATGAGATTGTAAAAATACATAATAGGGTAAATGAGCAGAGTGAATTTGATGATAAATTCGGAGTGTTTAATAAAAGATATTTATATAATAATATTACTCAAGACATAGAAGATATTAAAAAATATGGCTATTCAATATCATTGATGTTTGTAAAGATTAAAGATAGTTTATTAAATACAATTGAATTACAAAAAGATAAAAATCTTTTGATGAGAAATGTTGCGAAATTATTATTAAAAACCTCAAGAAGAAGCGATGTTGTGGCACATTATGGAGATGGTATTTTTGTAATGGCAATGAAACATACAAATATAGTTAATGCAAAAAAAGCTTGTGAGAGAATTTCAGACTTATTTTACAATACAACATTTTTTATAAATGATAATGAAATTGATATTAATATAGAAATGAGCGTTGTAGCACTTAGTGGCGATAATTATGAAGAACAAATTCTTGAGGCTATTAGCGTATTACCGAATACTGGTAAAAATAAAGAAATTTATGCTGTAGTTGGAGATAGTGAAGAAAATGATGCTTAAATTAATAACTTATCCTAATAAATTATTATTTACTAGGAGTGAAGAAGTTAAGGTATTTGATGAAGAGTTACATACATTTTTAGATGATATGTATGAGACTATGATTTCGTCTAGTGGTATAGGTTTAGCAGCAATACAAGTTGCAAAACCTTTAAGAATATTTTTGATTAATTTATTAAATGAAAATGAAGAACAAAATAAAGATGATTTGATTGAATTTATTAATCCAATAATAACACCTATTGGAGAAGGAACGCAAGTTTATGAAGAAGGTTGTCTTAGTGTTCCTGGTTTTTTTGAAGAAGTAACTAGATATAATAAAATTAAAGTTGATTATTTAGATAGATTTGGAAATCAAAAAACTTTAGAAGCTGAAGGGCTTTTAGCAGTTGCTATTCAACACGAAAACGACCATCTTGATGGACATTTATTCATAGAAAAAATATCATTTAGCGGAAGAAAAAAACTAGAAAAACATTTAAAAAGTTCTAAAAAGCCTAAAAAATAATTATGGCTTTTTAGATTATTGTTTATATCTTCATTTATTCTGCAAAATAATTTATACTTTTATAATTCATAGTGATATTTTAAAAAAAGTATAAAAATATTTATTGTTAAAATCTTTTGGAATTTAATTTACAATGCTTTTATAGAACTTACTTTGTATTATGCTTGTAGTTTAAATTATTTGATTAGTTTATAAATATTATTAGATAGATTTGATATTTAAAACTTAAGTGAATATTAAAAATTACGCAGCTTATAAATATAGTAATTTATATTAATTTAAATAAAATAATTGGTTTTAATAAGATATTAAAATACTTAAATTGATACTAAAAATTAAAATTGTAACTAAGCAGAAAAAATCGGATATTATTTTTTATTACAAAATAATGTTTTAACAATATAAGCACTAAATACTAGATATTTTTATAAGATTTTCATTAATTATTTTATACTTTTAAAAACTATTAAACAAATCTAGAAATTAAATTAATATCAAGATTTTAAATATTTTATAGATAATATATCATTTCTATAATTTAAAATATTGATTATCTTAGACTTAAAATTTATATTAAAATCTTAAAAATAAATTTATATTTGACACTTTTTTGCCACTACATATTTTTATAATAAATTGATTTTTTAGAAGGAGTATAGATGTTATCAAGGAGAAATTTTATAAAAGGAGTAGCAGGAGTTGGCCTTAGTGCACCTTTAGCATTAAACGCTAATGATAATTTAGGAAAAGACATAAAATTTGATGAAATAGCTGATGTTATTATAATCGGAAGTGGTGTGAGTGCTCATATTTGTGCTGCTTATTTAGTAAAGAATAAAATTGATGTTTTAATGATTGAAAAGATGGATAGAATTGGTGGTAATTCTGCTTTATCTCAACAAGATTTTGCTGTTCTTAATTCAGATTTACAAATTAAAGCTGGCATAAAAGATAGCGAAGAATTATTTTTAAATGATTTAAATAAAGCTGGAGCTGGATATAATCATTTAGAACATTCTTTAAGAATTATAAGAAATTCAAATGAAGCATATGAATTTGCTAAAAGTTGTGGGGTTAAATATGCTGATAAGCTTAAGTTTTTAGGCGGTCATAGTGTTGCTAGAAGTGTTGAAACTATTGGCGGTGGCGGTGCTTGTATTAGCACTTTAAATGAATTTTTTATAAAACATAATGGAAAGATTAAAAACGAAACTAAATGCGATGAAATCATTCAAGATGAAAGTGGCAAAATAATTGGCGTAAGCGTTAGAGAAAATTATAGATTTAATAGAAATCTAGCAAATGATGATAGAGAGAATTTAAGTGGAGATAAAAAACACTATAAAGCAAGGCTTGCGGTAGTTTTTGCAACAGGTGGATTTAGCCGTGATATTGAGTTTAGAAGTATAGTAAATCCTAGATTAAGGTTGGCAAAAAGCCCTTCAAGTTTAGGTCAGACTGCTGGTGCATTAAAACAAATGCTAAAGGTAGGAGCAATCCCAACTCAATTAGCACTTAGTAGATTTTCTTTTGGAATTCCTACAGAAGATTTAATTTATGGGATTATGGTTGATTGCAATGCTAAAAGATTTTTAAATGAAGATGGAGATAGACAAGGTTTATCAAATAAAATCTTAGCTCATATGGAAAAGATTAACACAACAATTTATCCAATAATTATTTTTGATAGCATAGGATTTGCTAATTCGCACGACCCTAATAGAATGCAAAGTTTTATTACTGCAGGGAAAATGAAGAAATTTGATAGCCTAAGTGATTTAGCTAATAATTTTAAGCTTAATGAAAATGATTTATCAAAGACAATGCAAGATTATGAAACAGGCATTTCAAATAATAAAGATGAGTTCAAAAAAGATTTAAGTAAGATTAAAAATTCTAGTATGAGTAAAGCACCTTTTTATGCAATGACAGCTGCACCAGGTCTTAGTTATACTCCAGGTGGTGTTTATGCTGATATAAATATGAGAGTTTTAAATATTAGTAACTATGAGCCAATTAAAGGGCTTTACGCGATTGGTGAGGCAACTGGTGGTGTTCATGGACAATCAAGGCTTACTAGTTGTTCTATTCCTGATTGTATGACTTCAGGAATTGCTTGTGCGAAAGATATTTTAAAAGGAGTATAAATGCAAAAATTATTAATGATTTTGATATTAAGTATTTTTGCATTAGGTAATGAATTTGCAATAAAACCACATCATATTGAAGTGAAATTAAAATGCACAGATTGTCATAAAGAAGCAAATGAAAAAGATTATAAAGCACTTGATTCTAATTCATGTCTAAGTTGTCATGGAAGTAAAGAGAAATTAGCAAAAAGGCTTGATTTTTTAAAAGGTAAAAACCCGCATAATAGTATTCATGATAATGCGAATTTAAATTGTTACACCTGTCATAATGAGCATAAGCCATCATTTAATATGTGTAATACTTGCCATAATACTAAAACTTGGATGAAGGAGATAAAATGAAAAAAACTATTATTTTTGTTTCATCTATTGTGGTTTTAACTTTAATTTTTGTATTTTTATCTCATAAAGCTATACAAATGACTGGAGATGATAAATTTTGTGCGAGTTGTCATGTAATGCAACCGATGAAGGAAGCTTATATTACAGATGTTCATGGTGGTAATAATAATTTAGGTATTAAAGCAAATTGTGTTGATTGTCATTTGCCACACGATAATATAGTAAATTATCTAAGCACAAAAGCTTATAATGGCATTAAAGAATTTAGTATCACTGCTATTGGAGCTGATGAAAAGATAGATTGGTATGAAAAACTCAATCATAAAAAAGATTATGTTTATGATAGTGGATGCTTAAAATGTCATCAAGATATTACTAAAATTAATTCTAAAAATGAAATGCAAAATACAATGCATAAAAGATATTTAGATTACGCAAATGAATTAAAATGTGTAAGTTGTCATACCCATGTAGGTCATGATGGTTTAAGGGGCAAATTAGATAAAAAATGAAAAAATACACAATTTTATATGCAGAAGATGATTTAAATCTAGCAAGTCAAGTTATTGATTTGCTAGAACTACTTGATTTTAATGTGCTTTATGCTAAAGATGGCTTAAGTGCTTTAGATATATATTTGGCTAAAAAGCCTGATATATTATTACTTGATATTTCTATGCCAAAACTTGATGGTTTAAATTTATTAGAAAATATAAGAAATTCTGATAATAAAATTCCTGCTATTATGATTACAGCTTTAAGCGATAAACAAACTTTATTAAGTGCAGTTGAGCTTAATATTTGCAAGTATTTAATAAAACCTTTTGATAGGATTAAACTTGAAGATGCTTTAAAAAAGGCTATAAAAAGTATTAATAATAAAATTAAATTAAGCAATAATATATATTTAGATATTGATTTAAATGAGTTATTAATAAATGATGAGATTATTAAGCTTAGCAAAAAAGAATTTTTATTGCTTGAAATTTTGTTAAAAAGTAGTCCTAACATTGTAGATATTTATAAGATTTGCGATTATGTATATAATGATTATGATGTAAGTTCTGATGCTATTAAATCACTCATTAAAAATCTTAGAAAGAAATTAGGCGATAAAGGTATAATTCATAATGCAAATTCTCGTGGATACTATATCAAAATTACTTAATATAAGCATTCGCAAAAAAGCTTTTATATTTGTTTTAACTTTGATTATTTTTTTATGTTTTATTTTGAATTTTTTATATATTTCTTGGCATAAAAATTATTTATTTCAAAACAAAAATAGTTTTAATGATAGGTTTATTTATTTTTATAGTGATTTTTTAAATAATTTATTAAACAATACGCTTAGTATTAGTTATGAATTTAGTTCTAATTTAGATTATTTAAAAAATGATGAAAAGCTAAATAAATTAAATAAATTATTTTTAAATCTAAGCTCAAATGAGGCATATTTAAAGGATATTAAATTATTTATTTTAAAAGAAAATATTTGCATAGAAAAAGATAAAATAAAATTAAATTGCCAATATGATTTTAATAATCAAACAGATATTTTGCTTAGATTAAATACCAAACCAGTTTATTTAATTAATTTAAAAATAAATGAAAATTATGCGATTACTTATACAATAAGTGCAAAAAAATTATTAGATAATTTAAAAATTCAAGATGATTTTTTAGCTGCTTTAAAGTATGAAAATGAGTATTTTTATAATGAATTTGATTGGCAAAATAAAACTAAACTTTTAAAAAATGATGAAGATATAATTAAATTAGATGATAAATATTATTTAAGTAATGAAATTATTTTAAATGATAGATTTTTAATATTGATTAAAAAAGATATTACAAAAGATTATAAAACTCATTTACATATAATAAAAAAGGCTTTTATAATTAGTGTGATTTTGGTATTTTTTGCTTTTATTGGGGTATATTTTGTTTTAGGATTTTTAATTAATAAATTATTAAAAACCGAAGAAAAACTAAGAAAATTAAATGCAAATTTACAAGAAGAAGTAAAAAATCAAGTTGAAATAATTAAGGCTAAATTAGATGAAAATACACAAAAGGAACAATTGCTAAATCATCAATCAAAATTAGCTGCATTAGGTGAAATGATAGCTTGTATAGCTCATGAATATAGACAGCCATTAGCAACTTTAGGTGCAATTTCTAGTTATCTTGAGATTAGTTTAGAAAAACAAAAAATTGATGATAAGTTTCATCAAAAATTAAAAGAGATAAATCCTATTTTAAATTATATGTCAAAAACTATTGATGAATTTTATGATTTTTATAAGACAAAGCAAGAAAAAAGCTCTTTTTATGTTTATGAAGCTATTTTAAATTCTTTAACGATTTGTAATGCAAGCCTTACAAGGAATGCAATTAATACTACTTTAAGACTTGATAAGAATTTAAAAATAAATTCATATAAAAATAGTTTAGCTCATGCAATAATCAATCTCATTACAAATGCAAAAGATGCTTTAGTTAATATAAAAAATCCTTATATTATAATTAATCTTTATGCTTATAAAAATAATATTTACATTAGTATAAAAGATAATGGAATAGGGGTTAAAAAGGATTTAGAAGAAGAAATTTTTAAACCTTATTTTAGCACGAAAAATGGTTCAGGGCTTGGGCTTTTTATGATAAAAAATATTTTAAATAGTGAGTTAAATGCTGATGTGTTTTTAAAAACTAGAAAAATTGGAGCTAATTTTTATATTAGGATTGCTTATGAATGAGTTGTTTTGTTTAATTGTAGGTAGTGGTATTAGTGGTTTAACATTGGCGAATTTATTGGTTAAACAAGATATTTTATTAATTGAGCAAGATGATGAATTAGGCGGAGCTAAGAGTTATTTAAATTTTGCTGCTAGTAATTCATCTTTTCAACAACTAGCAAATATAAAAGATGATAAATTTTATGATGATTTGATTTCTTATTCAACTAATTATGCTGATTTTACTTTATTAAAAGAGCTTAGTGAAAAATCAGCACAAGCTACTCAACTTTTAAAAAGTTTTGGGGTTGAATTTGAATTAGCTATATTAAATAGCTTAAATCATTCAGTTCCTAGAGAATTACACCCTTTAAAAAATGCTAAAGAAAGTGTGATAAATCCATTAATCAACAGATTGCTTAGTAAAAATGTAAATATATTAACTAAGGCTAAATTAATTGATTTTGATAATGGTATTGCAAGTATTTTACATAAAGATGAAATCATAAAAATTAAGGTTAAAAATATAGCTTTTTGCACTGGTGGATTTGCAAACGATAAAGAATTTATAAAAATTCATTATCCACTAGCTTATTATGCTAAAACTATGTCTAAGAACAATTCAAATTCTTTAAAGATTTTATTAAAAAATGGAGCAATCCCAACCCAATTAAGTCTAATGAGATTTGCTTTTGTTTTGCCTATGGATATTTTTAAATATGGAATTTTAATTAATTCTGATTTTAAAAGATTTGTTAGAGAAGATAGCTCAAGGCAAGATTTAGCAATAGCGATTTTAAATGAAATTAAAAATAATAAATTAGTTAAATTACTCCTAGATAATCACGGAATAAATTATATAAATGATACAAGTATATTTTACAAATACTATTCTTTAGAAGAAATTGATAAAAGATTAATTAATTGCGTTGATGAATATAATAGCTATTTTGGTAATAGGATTGATAAATTGGGTAAAAATCTTAATAATATTTCTATTAAAGCAATTAATAAGCCTATGTTTTATTTGGCTAATGTAGATGTTTATTTAAACTATACTTTAGGTGGGGTTAAATCAGATATATTTGCAAGAGTAGTTGATATGGATACTAATACAGCTAAGAATAATATGTTTGCTATAGGAGAAGTTAGTTCTATGTTTGGAGAAGCAAGGCTTAGTGGAGCTGCTAGCATAGCTTGTGTTGTATTTGCTATGAATGCTAGTAAATTTATGCTATCAATTTGAAAGTATTAATAATTTTTTTATAATCTAGCTAAATAGGAGAAAATATGAAGAAGAAATACTCATTTTTTAAAAACGCAAGTTATGCTTTAGCAGGGGTTAAAAGAGCTTTAAATGAAAGTGCTTTTAGGATAGAATTTATAATAGGAATTTGCTTTATTTTATTTGCTTTATTTTATCCTTTTTCTTTATTTGAAAAGGCATTTTTAATAGGTGTTATTATTTTAGTATTTGCTGCTGAATGCTTTAATACTTCTATTGAGAGCGTTGTAGATTTGGCAACTTCAAAATACCATAAACTTGCAAAAGATGCAAAAGACTTAGGCTCTGCTGGAGTATTTTTTACTATTTTAATAGCTGTTTTAACTTGGCTTAGCGTTTTATATAAGGAATTTTTATGAAAATAAGTGAGATTTATAAGATTTTAGATGAATTAAGTCCTTTTAATACCCAAGAAAGTTGGGATAATAGTGGGTTAATTTTAAGTAATGATGATAGTTGCGAAAGGATTTATCTTAGCCTTGATTTAGATTTTAATCAAGTAAAATCATTTTTACCAAATTCATTGATTATTACTCATCATCCTTTGATTTTTAAGGGTATTAAAAGTATTAAAAATGATTATGCTGGTAATATTTTAAAAGAATTAATCAAAAAAAATTGTGCTTTAATTTCTATGCATACGAATTATGATTTAAGTCATTTAAATAGATATTTTTGTGAAAAGTTTTTAGGCTTAGAAATAATTGAAAGCGATGGGTTTTTAGCTTATGCTAAGAATAATTTTAAAGATATTTATGAATTGGCTGATTTTTTAAAGGCTAAATTAAACTTAAAAAAAATATCAATATCTTTAGCAAAAGAAATAATTCAAACTGATTTAATAGGAATTTGCACTGGTTCTGGAATTTCATTGGCTAGTGAGCTTAAGAGTAATATATTTTTAACAGGAGATATTAAATATCACGACGCTTTAGCTCTTAGTGAAAATAATATAAGTTTAATTGATATTAAGCATTATGAAAGTGAGATTTGTTTTGCTAATTCTTTAGCGAGTAATTTGCAAAAATTACCGATAGAGATTATAATCAGCTCTTCAAAAAATCCATTTTTAGAGTATTAAGGACATACTATGAATAAACACCTATCACAATTAGTAGAGCTTTCTAAATTAGATAAAGAAATAGATAGTTTTTTACCACAAATTGAAAGTGCTAAAAGAGAAGCGAACAATTTAGAAGATAAAATTAAAAGTCTTGAGAATAAAAATTCAAAATTAGAAGAAAGCATAAAAGAAATTAGTGAGAGTAAAGTAAAAGTAGAAAATCACATAGCTCAATTTTCAACAAAAATCAATGAAACAGCTAAAAAAATTGCTTTAGTAAAAACAGAAAAAGAAGCAAATGCTTTAAAATTAGAAGAAGAAATCGCAAGAGAGCAATTAGAAGCTGCAAATGAAGAAATATCAAAATTAGAAAAAATAGTAGATAATAAAAAAGAAGAAATTAAAGAAAATCAAAAAGAAATTACTAAATTAAATGATGATTTAACTATAGCAATAGCTAATCAAAAATCAGCACTTGATGCTATTGAAGAAAAAAGAAAAGAAATTTATGTAAGAAAAGATAAGTTAGCTAGCGAAATTGATAGCAAAGTTTTCGGATTTTATGAAAAAATTAGAAAATGGGCTAAGAATACTGCAGTAGTTCCTGTTAAAAAACAAGCTTGCTATGGTTGTTTTATGCAACTAAATAGCAAAACTTTTAGTGCAGTTTTAAAAAGTGAAGAGATTAATAACTGCCCACATTGTGGAAGAATTTTATACATAGAAGAGTAATTTTTATAATTTAAAAAATGTATTTTTTTTATATTCTTGTTTCTATTTTAATTTATCCTTTATTCTTATTGGTTTTAATTCCTTTAAGTTTTAAGGATAAATATTCTAAACTTTATCAAAAATTTTTACCATTCAAAAAGCATAAAATAGCAGATATTCATTTTCATTTTGCAAGTTATGGAGAAGCTGTCGCTTTAGGCGAGTTGATTAAATATTATAAAAATAAAGGTTTTAAAATATTACTTACTTGTTCATCAAAAACAGGACTTATGAAAGCAAAAGAATTTGATGATAATGCTTTTTTACTACCTTATGAGCCATTATTATATTTATGGCTTAAACCTGCTAAGACTTTAATAGTATTTGAAGCAGAATTATGGTTAGCTTTACTTAAAATATATAAAGATTTTGATAAAAATACTATTTTATTAAACGCTAGAATGAAAGAAAATAGCTTTAAAAATTATAAAAAATTTAGTTTTTATTATGCAAAAATATTTTCATATTTTGATTTAATTCTTGCTCAAAGTAATGAAGATAAAGAAAGATTAGAATATTTTAATGCTAAAAATATAGAAGTTTTTACAAATATAAAGATTACAAATAAGCCAATAGTTACTAAGCAATTAAGCAAAAATAAAGAAATAATTTTAATTGCAAGTACTCACGAAAATGAAGAAGAAATAATTCTAAATAAGCTAGATAAAAATTTCTTAAAAGATAAATGTCTAATAATAGCACCAAGACACCCTGAAAGATTTCATAAGGTTGAAAAATTGCTTTATAATAAAGGCTTTAACATTGTAAAATATAGCAATGATTGTGATGGATATTTAAAAAGTGAAGTATTTTTGCTAGATACTTTAGGAGAATTAATTAATTTTTACTCAATTAGTGATTATGTGATTTTGGGTGGTTCTTATACTAAAATAGGCGGACATAATTTCGCCGAAGCTGCGTTTTTTGGCTGCAAAATCACTTCAGGAACTAATGTATTTTCTCAATATTCAAGCCTAAAATGTATAGAAAATATAAAAATTAGTGATGATATTGATTTTACAAATGTTAAAAATGCTAAAATCAAAAACGAATATACTTTCAACGCATTATGCGAAATATTAGATAGGAAAATAAATGAAACAAGATAAAGCATATAAATTATTAGCAATTCAAGAAGGAATTTCAAATTCAGCTGCTAAAGAATTAATAGATTTAGGTTTAGTAATGCACGGGGGCAAAAGATTAGAGATTGCAAGGGGTCTTATGCCTGTTAATACTATTTTTAAACTTGCAAAACCAGAGCTTAGCGTATTGTTTGAAGATGATAATTTATTAGCTATTAATAAGCCAATTGGTATTGCGAGCGAACATATTAAAAATAATTACACTCTTTTAAATAGACTTGATAAGGATACAAGTGGCATTGTATTATTTGCTAAAAATGAAGAGTTTTTAAAGGCTGCAAAAAATGAATATAAAAAAGAAAAAGTGCAAAAACTCTACCTAGCAATTACTAATAAAATCGTAAGCGAAGGAATGGAGATTGATGAGCCGATTTTAACTATAAAAGGCAAAAGTGCATTTAGTAAGATTAGTAATAGCGAAAACGCAAAATACGCTTATACTAAAATAGAGCCTTTAATTATAGAAGGCAAAAAAACCTTATTAAAAGTGCAAATTGCAACAGGTAGAACCCATCAAATAAGAGTTCATTTAAATAGCGTTGGGCTAGGAATTTTAGGCGATGTTAAATATAGTAAAATAATTAGCTCAAGGCTGATGCTTCATTGTGCTAGGACAAAAATATTTGATTATGATATAAAAACTCCTATGCCAAATGATTTTCATAAAGACTTTGAATTAAAAGGGCTTAATTTAGACTTTTTATTTTAATTTTTAATGCTTTTAAGATAGTTTTTATTTTAAAAGCATTGGAATTTTATAAATTATACTTTACCAACGATAAAGCTTATAATTATTACACTTTGTTTAATTGCTGAAATTAAAATAAATCCCTTTAAGCATAGTAAAGGAATAATAATGTTAGATGTAATGCAAATTCAAGAAATTTTACCACATAGACCACCATTTTTGTTAGTTGATAAAATCACAGAAATCAATCTTGATGAAGGTTATGTATTAGGTTATAAAAATGTTAGTATAAGTGATCAAGTATTTGCAGGACACTTTCCAGGTCATCCGATTTATCCAGGAGTTTTAATATTAGAAGGAATGGCTCAAACGGGTGGAATTTTAGCTTTTCAGAGTATGAAAGATAGTGTTGATCCTAAAAGCAAGGTAGTATATTTTACAGGAATGGAAGAAGTAAAATTCAAATCACCAGTAAGACCAGGCGATAAATTAGTATATAAAATGAGCGTTGTTAAAAATCGTGGAGCAATGTGGGTGTTTAGTGGCGAGGCTTATGTAGATGATACATTATGCACTCAAGCAATTTTAAAAGCGATGATAGTAGATAAATGATTTCAGATTTAGCAATAATAGAAAATGGTGCAAAAATAGGCAAAAATGTTAGCATTGAGCCTTTTGCATATATAGGAAGTAATGTAGAAATTGGTGATAATTGCATTATTAAAAGTGGTGCAAGAATTTTAGGAAATACAAAAATAGGAAATAATTGCAAGATTTTTTCTTATGCTATTTTAGGTGATATTCCACAAGATATTTCTTATAAAAACGATGATTTTTCAGCTTTAATAATAGGTGATAACACAACTATTCGTGAGTTTTGCACTATAAATTGTGGTACACAAAAAGGCGATGGATACACAAGAGTTGGAAATAATAATTTCATAATGGCTTATGTCCATATTGCACACGATTGCACCTTAGCTGATAATATAATTTTAGCAAACAATGTAACCTTAGCAGGGCATGTTGAAGTTGGCTCATTTAGTGTGATTGGCGGACTTACTCCGGTTCATCAATGGGTTAAAATAGGCGATTATTGTATGCTTGGAGGTGCTTCAGCATTATCTCAAGATTTACCACATTTTTGTCTAGCCGAAGGCAATCGTGCTTATGTTAGAAGTCTTAATTTAGTAGGGCTTAGAAGGCATTTAGAAAAAGATAAAATAAATGAATTAAGTGAAGCATTTAGTAGGATTTTTAGAAGTAAAACAGGGCTAATTAGCGATAGAGCAAAAGCTTTATATGAGAGTTCAAATTCTGCCGAAGTTGTTAAATTATGCTCGTTTATTTTAAATACAAAGCGTGGAATTCCAGTGAAAGGAAATGATAATGAGCAATAATATTTGTAGTTTTTGTGGCAAATCTTATCCGTTTGACCTACTTTCAAATGGTAAAAATAATACAATTTGTCCTACTTGTGCTGGTGTTATATTTAAAATGTATGATGCTAAAAATAAAGAATTAGCAGTAGATGAGGTAGCTGATAGTTTAAAAGATATAAGTTCAAAAGCTTTAAAATCTCATTTGGATAATTATGTAATAGGTCAGGATAGAGCAAAAAAGGTTTTAAGCGTAAGCGTTCATAATCATTATAAAAGGCTTATGAGTAATGCTGATGAGAGTGATGTGGAATTAGCAAAATCAAATGTTTTATTAGTAGGACCTACAGGAAGTGGTAAGACACTTTTAGCTCAAACTATGGCAAAAGCACTTGATATTCCTATAGCAATTTGCGATGCTACGAGTTTAACTGAAGCTGGATATGTAGGAGAAGATGTTGAAAATATCTTAACAAGACTTTTACAAGCAGCTGATTATAATGTTGAGCGTGCAGAATGTGGGATAATTTTCATTGATGAAATTGATAAAATCGCAAGAAAGGGAGAAAACCGCTCAATTACAAGAGATGTAAGTGGAGAAGGCGTTCAGCAAGCATTGCTTAAGATAATAGAAGGTAGCGTTGTAAATGTCCCACCACAAGGCGGTAGAAAACACCCAAATCAAGAATTTATTCAAGTTGATACTTCAAATATTTTATTTATTTGTGGTGGTGCTTTTGATGGAATTGAAGAGATTTTAAAGCAAAAGCAAGGCGAGAATGTAATGGGTTTTGATACTACTAGCGTTAAACTTAGTGAAGATGAATTGTATTCACATATTGAGCCTGATGATTTGATTAAATTTGGTCTAATTCCTGAATTAGTTGGAAGATTACACGCAATTGCAAGTCTTAATGAAATTAGCGAAGAAGATATGGTAAGAATTTTAATTGAGCCAAAAAATTCAATAATTAAGCAATATCAAAAGATTTTTGAATTTGATGGTGTTAAATTAGAATTTGATAAAGATGCACTTTTAGCTATTGCTAAAAAAGCTCTTGATAGAAAAACAGGAGCAAGAGGTCTTCGTGGGATATTAGAACAATTATTACTTGATTTAATGTTTGATTTAGATAAATATGAAGGTTATGAAATCGTTATAAATAAAGATTTTGTTAATGGCGAAGGCGATGCTATTTTTTTAAAAATTAAGGATAATAAATGATACTAGACCATTTAATAGGGTTATTTTCAAGTGATATGGGTATTGATTTAGGCACAGCAAATACTCTTGTATTGGTAAAAGATAAGGGTGTAGTAATTGATGAGCCAAGTGTTGTAGCAGTTCAACATACAAAATATGGAAAGAGCAAAATTTTAGCAGTTGGTAAAGAAGCTAAAGAAATGCTAGGCAAAACTCCTAGTGATATTCAAGCAATTCGCCCTATGAGAGATGGGGTTATAGCTGATTTTGATATGACTGAAAAAATGATTAGATATTTTATTGAAAAAACACATAAAAGAAAGAGTTTTTTACGCCCTAGAATATTAATATCAGTTCCTTATGGTCTAACTCAAGTTGAAAGAAAAGCAGTTCGCGAAAGTGCTTTGAGTGCTGGTGCAAGAGAAGTGTATTTGGTTGAAGAGCCAATGGCTGCAGCAATTGGTGCAAATCTTCCCGTGCAAGAACCTGTCGGCTCATTAGTAGTTGATATTGGTGGTGGAACTACTGAAATAGGAGTTATTACTCTAGGTGGTCTTCATACTGCAAAAAGTATTAGAACAGCAGGAGATAAGTTAGATAGCTCAATTGTAAATTATGTAAAAGAAAAATACAATCTAATAATAGGCGAAAGAACTAGCGAAGATATTAAAATCCAAGTTGGTTCAGCTATTCAATTACCTGAAGAATTAACTATAGTTGTTAAAGGAAAAGACCAAGTAAAAGGGCTTTTAAGTAAGGTTGAGCTAAGTAGCGAAGATATTCGTGAAGCTATAAAAGAGCCTTTAAAAGAAATTGCTGATGCGCTTAAGTTCGTATTAGAAAATACAAAACCAGAACTTGCAGGCGATATTGTAGAAAATGGTATAGTGCTAACTGGTGGTGGAGCATTAATCCGTGGAATTGATAAATATTTAAGCGATATTGTGAAATTACCTGTCTATGTTGCTGATGAGCCACTTCACGCAGTAGCAAGGGGAACTGGAAAAATACTTGAAGAGATTTCTTTACTAAGACAAATAGTAAATGATGAATAAATTTAAATTATTACTCCTAATATGCGTTTTGCTTACATCTTCTTATTATTTTGTAGCAGATGTTAAAAACGCTGTTTTAGGGGTTAATGATTTTGTTTTAAATAAGCTTTATAATGCTTATGATTACACCAAACAAAATATTACTAAATATTTTAATCAAGTAAATCAGATAGATGAATTAAGCACAGAAAATAAAAAGCTAAAACAATACAAATTCTTATATGATAATTTAGTTATAGAATATAACAATCTTGCAAAAGCCCATAATCTTAAAAAATATGAATTTGAATTAGCCTTAACTAGGGTATTATCTTATGAAAAAATTGGAAGTTTAACTAAATTTTGGATGAGTTATGATGGTATAAAGCCTGATATTACTTATGGTTTGATATATGATAATAATGCAGTGGGGATTATGTATTCAAATAATAATAGAGCTTATGCACTTAGTTTAAATGATGAAAAATGTGTTTTTTCTGTGGTTGTTGGGGAAAATAAAACTCCTGCTATTTTACAAGGTAGTAAAAATTCAATTTATGTTAATTTCGTTACTGATTATAAAGAATTAAATATAGGAGATTTGGTTTATACGAGTGGAAAGGATTTGATTTTTCCAGAGGGTATTTATGTTGGAAAAGTAGTAAAAATCATAGATGAAGCTGGGTATAAAAGAGCTATTTTAGAAGATACAAAAACTCTTAGTCCTTATAGATATGTTTATATGGTAAGTGCTAAAGAGAACTCACAAGAAATTAAAAATTAAAATCTTAAATTATTTTTTATTAATTTACCCTTTGTTAATAGGGGGGGGGTGTAGAATAATTACTTCATTT
This sequence comes from Campylobacter sp. RM12654, assembly GCF_020137585.1. NCBI lineage: Bacteria > Pseudomonadati > Campylobacterota > Epsilonproteobacteria > Campylobacterales > Campylobacteraceae > Campylobacter > Campylobacter sp. RM12654. The sequence continues at coordinate 51,944 of NZ_JACGAR010000001.1, read as the reverse complement.
TAAAAAAGGAGTAATTATGGATAAGAGTTCCATTTTAATGTTGCTTGATAATAAAATTTCAAGTGAGCAAAAGTTTATGCTAAATGATAAACTTGATAATTTAAGCGAAGAAAAATATAAAAACCTTCCACTAATCCCGTTAAAAAGCCCAATTTTAGCAGCAGTTTTAGGATTTTTCTTCGGAGTTTGGGGTGTTGATAGATTTTATCAAGGAAATATGCTGTTAGGATTTTTAAAAATAAGTCTATTTTTAATAGGCTTAGCTTCAACACTTATATTTATCGGAGTTTTTATTTTATGGGCTTTATATATTTATGTATTAGTTGATATATATTTTGTATATAAAGCAGTTCAAAAAGACAATTACACAAAAATATTACAAATAATAGGATGATTTTATGAAAACAGATTTTTTAATTTCTAACAAAGGTCAAGAATTAATCAAAAACGAAGAAGAATTAAGAGTAAAGTTGAGTGAATTTGTAGGAGAATTGCCAAATGCTGCAATAGTTGATGAGTTAAGCAATGCAGCAAAATACTATACAAATAATGGCGAATCAAATATAGCAAGATATTCTTTTAGACTAAAAGATATATGTCTTCCTACATTGTTGTTTAGTTATTTTAGCTATGCGTTGCGTTCTATGTGGATTTATGCAGGAATTGTTTATGGGGCAATTGTGGTTTTATCTTTTTTTGGTTATTTTTGTTTTAAACCAAAGGGCTTATCAAATTCTTTTGATTTTTCTTATATTAGTTATGTTTTAATTTATGTAATTATCAGCGTTTTAACAAGTGCAACTTATAGATATTTTTTATTAAAAGAATTTTTCACTAAATACGAGCTAACGCCTATTAGCAAACCTAGAAAACCCATAAATATCTTAATAGCTATTGGATTTATTATTGCTTTATTATTAGTTATAAAATTAATTAGCCTTTTTATTGTAGGTGCTAGTGTAATGGCTATTGGTGGCGTAACTAGATGGTAAGAATAGGAATTTAAAATTCCTATTTTATATAGCTTAAAGATTTTTTAAGCTTTTTTAATCTTTCTAAATCTTTATGCTTTAATTTTAATAAAGTATCAATTAATTGAGTATGCAAAGCTTGTAATTCTACTAATTCATCTTTACTTAGAGTATCTAGCCAATTGCTATTAATTTTTTCTTCTAGCTCATTGGCTAAACTTTCTAATTCGTAAAAATCTTCATTAACTAATGCTAATTTGATTTTAGTTATCAATGTTTGCTCTCTAAATATGAAATTACGCCTAAAGCAGCATTAGCACCATCAGCTGCAGCACAAACAACTTGTCTTGGAGCATCTACTCTTAAATCTCCTGCAGCAAACAAGCCTTCAACACTCGTTCTCATTTTTAAATCAACCTTAACAGCATCTCCTATCATTTCGCATAAAAATGAGCCATCAGTTTGTTTTAATACTTCATTTCTTACATCAAGTCCTACGAAAGTAAATATCCCTGGAACTGCTAAATCTTTTTTGCTACCATCATTAAATACTATTTTAACGCCTGTAACTCCAGCATTATCTCCTACAACTTCTTCTACTTTAGCATTTAAAATGAACTCAATTTTTTCATTTTTCTTAGCTCTTTCAACGGTTGATGGAGCTGCACGAAAACCTTCTCTTCTGTGGATTAAATATACTTTAGAGCATAGATTAGCTAGATAAAGTGCTTCTTCAAGTGCAGTATCTCCACCACCTAAAACTGCAACTTCTTTTTTTCTATAAAATGCACCATCACAAGTTGCACATGTGCTTACTCCACGACCAAAAAATTCATTTTCGCCTATAAAACCAGCTTTTTTAGGAGCTGCTCCTGTGCAAACTATAACAGCTTTAGCATCTTCGCTTGAATTATCAGAGAAAATTATTTTAAAATTCTCGCCATTTTTTTCAACTCTAATTACTTCTTTTTGCTCAATTTTTAGACCAAATCTAGTGCTTTGCTCACTCCAAGGTGCCATAAAGCTAATTCCATCCATTACGGTTGCAACGCCTGGGTAATTCTCCATCTCACTTGAGCTTGTAATTTGTCCGCCTGGCATAAATTTTTCATACATTACAACATTTTTAAGCCCACCACGAGTTGCATATAATCCCGCACTAAGACCAGCAGGGCCACCACCAATAATAGCTAAATCTAACATTTTATCTCCTAATTAATAATTTTTATTATTTAATAATAACTTTATTAAGTTAATCAAGTTTAAAATTTATTATACTTTAATTCGTTACCAAACAATCTAATTTTGTCTTTTTTATAATCACTTCTAAGTGGGCTTAAATAACTTTTATATTCAATAGGATAAATTCCTGCTATATCACAAATTAAATGTATTAAATCATCGCTCATAAAAGGCAAATCTTTAGCTTTATTTAAATCTTTTAATAGTTTTTTATGATTTTCTTCAAAAGAATTTGAATAAAGAATTATAAAAGGTATTTCAGCAGTAATTTTATCTAAAATATGCCCTAAAACAGATTTGCTTTTATCATCATATAAGCTTTCAGCATGGTCGCTTAAATAAATTATTAAACTATCATCATTTTTAAATATATCATAAATATTTTGGATTATATAATCAGTATAAAGTATGGAATTATAATATTCTGCTATGCTTTTTTTATCGCTTATATTAGTTTTAATATCGCTTTCATTAAATTTTGCAAATTCTTTAGGATAGCGTTTTTTATAATTTCCGTGATTTCCTAAAAGATGAATTACTATGAAATTATTATCATTTAATTTTAGGTTTTTAATAATAGGCAATAAAACCCCATCATATTTTGCATAACTTAAAGTATCGCTAGAGCTCATATATTTATTTGTAAAATAAGAAAAATCACTCATAATACCAACACTAGCGGCATTATTTCCCCATTCGCTAATATAGTCTTGATTAGATATCCAAAAGGTTTTGTAATTTGCTAATTTGAATAAATTAATAATATCTAAATTCTCATAAAATTTTCTTTCACTTAAATTATCTAAATTAGCAAAATTAAGCAATACACTCATTACTGGATTTGTAGAAGCATAAGGGGCAATAACATCAGAATAAATTATTTTATTTTTTATATTTATTAGATTAGGTGTGGTGTTTAATTCTTGCCCGTAGTCTTGATAAGCACTTCTTCTTGAGCTTTCTCCTATTATTAAAACTATATTTTTTATGTTTTCATTAGCTTTTAATTTTTCGTGATTATTAGCAATTTTTAAATAACTCTCTTGCATTATTTTAGAATTAATCAAAATATCATCTGTATAAATTAATTCTTTATTAAATTTAATAAAAGGAATATTTATATATCTACTAAAATCATATTTAATAGCTCTTCTTAAATCATTCCCAAAGCACACTACGAAGATTAAAATAATAAAAGCTATGTTTAATTTGTTATTTATCTTTATATTTATTTTAATTTTTAATAAAAATAAAGCCACAATCATAAAAATTAAAATTCCAAAGAATTTAAAATTAATATATATTGATATAAACTCAATACTTTCAGCCATATTTGTATTTAAAAATGCTTCTAAGAAACTTGGATTTAAAAAATTATTAAAATTAATTACTAAAAAAGATTGAATAAAGATTACAAAGAAATTATAAATTATTAAAAATCTTAAAATACCCCCCCCCATAAGGGATTTTAGATTTTAGAATATAGATTAGAAAATATACAAATAAGATTATAAAAATTAGCGTAACTGAAGTAGATTTTATATATTTTAAATCTTGAATAATGCCTTGATTTATAATCTTATTAGAAAACAATACTAAGCAAAAAATATTGCTTAGTGTAAAATATAAAAATATTCCAAAATGCTTTAAAACAAATTCAGTAAAATTATTTTTCATCTTTAGCCTTTTTTTGCAAGATATTTAGGGTTGTATTTACTATACTAAATGCTAAAGCAGTATAAATATATGCTTTATTTATATGAATATTTAAACCTTCAACTATTAAAACGCCACCAACTAAGACTAAAAATGTTAAAGCTAGAGTTTTTAATTCTTGGAATTTTTCTACTAAATCTCCAATCCATTTACTAGCAATCATCATAAACATCATAGCAATTATTACAGCTAATATCATAATACTAAGCTCATCAGCAATTCCTACTGCAGTAATTACACTATCTAAAGAAAAAATTATATCAATTAAAGCAATTTCAATTATTACAACAAAGAAATTTGAGCTAGCCTTAAAATTACTATTATCACTATGCTCGTTTTTTTGCATTGATATTAGTTCTTTAATTGATTTAATTATTAAAAATATTCCACCACCAATTAAGACAATATCTCTACCGCTAAAATCTTGACCTAAGATATTAAATAAAGGTTTTGTAAGTTTAACAAGCCAAAAGATACTAAATAAAAGTGCTATACGAGTTAGCATAGCAAAACCAAGTCCTAAAATACGGCCTTTATTTTGAAGGTGTTTTGGTAATTTACTTACTAAAATAGTAAGAAAAATAATATTATCTATTCCTAAAACTATCTCAAGTAATACTAAAGTTACGAAAGATAATATGCCTTCTGAAGTGAAAATCCATTCAAACATAATTGTCCTTTTTATTGATTAAAAAATGCTATCCTAACCGAAATTTTTTAAAGGAGATTAAATGAGATTAGAACACGATTTTTTAGGCGAACTTGAAATTGCTGATGATATTTATTATGGAGTTCAGACCTTAAGAGCAGTGCAAAATTTTGACATTTCAGGAAAGCGTTTAAAGGACTTTCCAAGACTAATTATATCTTTTGCGAAAGTAAAAAAAGCAGCAGCTTTAGCTAATTATGAATTAGGCTTAATTAATGAAGAGATTAAAAACGCTATTTGTTTTGCTTGTGATGAATTAATAGCTGGAAAATATAAAGACCAATTTGTTGTAGATATGATACAAGGTGGTGCAGGAACTTCTACAAATATGAATGCAAATGAAGTTATAGCAAATATTGCTTTAGAAAAATTAGGGCATAAAAAAGGTGAGTATGAGTATTGTCATCCAAATGACCATGTGAATTTATCTCAAAGCACAAATGATGCTTATCCAACATCTTTAAGAGTTGCTTTATATGATTATTTAAGTGATTTAATGAAAGCTATGAATTATTTAAAAGCAGCTTATGAAAGAAAAGCAATTGAGTTTAAAGATATTATAAAAATGGGAAGAACCCAACTTCAAGACGCAGTTCCGATGACTTTAGGAAGAGAATTTAAAACTTTTGCTGTAATGCTTGGCGAAGATATACAAAGAGTTAGCGAAGCAAGAAGCTTAATTTTAGAAATTAACTTGGGTGCAACTGCTATTGGAACAGGAATTAATTCTCATCCTGATTATCCACCAATCGTTGCAAAACACCTTCAATACATAACAGGTGCAAATTTTGTAATAGCAGATGATTTAATAGAAGCTACACAAGATACAGGAGCTTTTGTTCAAATTAGTGGAGTTTTAAAAAGAGTTGCAACAAAATTAAGTAAAGTTTGCAATGATTTAAGATTGCTTTCTAGTGGTCCAAAATGTGGCTTAAATGAAATTAACTTACCAAAAATGCAACCAGGCTCATCAATTATGCCAGGTAAGGTAAATCCAGTTATCCCTGAAGTAGTAAATCAAGTGTGTTATTATGTAATTGGTGCTGATGTTAGCGTTACTTTAGCTTGCGAGGGCGGACAATTACAATTAAATGTATTTGAACCACTTGCAGCATATAGTTTATTAAATAGTATTTGTATGCTTGAGCGTTCTATGAAGACTTTAGCTGATAAATGTGTAGATGGTATCACAGCAAATAAACAAATATGCGAAGATTTTGTGATGAATAGTATAGGAATTGTAACCGCACTAAATCCTTATATAGGTTATGAAAATAGTGCAAGTATTGCAAAAGTTGCATTGCAAACGGGTGCAAGAGTTTATGATTTAGTTTTAGAGCGTAAATTAATGGATAAAGAAAAGCTTGATAAGATTTTAAGCCCTGAGTTTATGTTAAAGCCACATATGGGAGAAATTAAATAATATTTTGAAATAGGAATTTTAAATTCCTATTTCTTTAAAAAGTAATAGATAATAATTTAATCTAAATAATAAAAATTATTATTTATTGCTTTTGTTTAAATTTAGCTAATTTTTTTTAGTTAAAATTTATCTTTAACAATCACAAGGAATAACAATGTATAAGATGATATCAAGTATGAAATTAAGCATAATTTTGTTTTTGTTGTTTGCTTTTGCTAGTGGTTTAGCAACTTTTATAGAAAGCAAATATGGAACTCCTACAGCTTGGGCTTTAATATATGCTAGCTGGTGGTTTGCTGCTATTCAGGTATTGCTAGGAATTAATTTATTTTTTGCAATATTTAGATATAAAATGTATGAAAAATTACCGCTTTTTATATTCCATCTTAGTTTTTTATTTATGCTACTTGGCTCGGCACTTACTAGGTATTATGGATTTGAAGGATATATTCATATAAGAGAAAATGAAACTTCAAATATAGTAAGCTCAAGAGAAGCATTTTTTAGTATTTCTGCTATGAAAGATAATAAATACTATTCAAGCGATGAGTTTAAATATATAAGTGTAATAGGTCATAATGATGTAGATATTAACTTAGATTTAGATGGCAAAATAGCTAATTTAAAATTAGAAAAAGTTATTTTACACGCAAAACCAGCTTATAAAGAAGAAATAGGCGGAAAACCTTTTGTGTTATTAAATGTTTCAGGAGAGCAAGGCTCAAGTGCATTAGCTCTTGATGAAGGTAGATTTGTTGTATTAGGAGAAGTTGTAATAGCAAATAAAAAAGCTATTTCAATGAATGCTAAGCTTTTAGAATTTAACGAAAACAAAATTAAAGCGAATTTTGATTTAGAAATATTTGATGTTAAAAATAAGAAAAATATAAAATTATTAGCTGATAATGAATTTAGCCTTGATGATGGAATGGTAATTTCATTTGAAAATTACAAAATTGGATTTGATAAATTTTACAAAAACGGCGTTAAATACTACGAAGATAGCAAAGATAGCGAGTATCCAAATGCTTATTTAGTAAAAGTAACTTATGATAATGATAGTTTATACGCATATTTATTTGAAGGAGAAGGGCAAAAAATTACTCTAGCAAATCAAACTTTTAGCATATCTTATACTGCTAAATTACTTGAATTACCATTTAGCTTTACTTTAAACAAATTTGAATTAGAGCGTTATATGGCTTCAAATTCTCCGAAATCTTATGCAAGTTATATTAGAATAAATGATGATGAAAGTAAGGATTATAAGATTTATATGAATAATGTATTAGACCATAAAGGTTATAGATTTTATCAAAGCTCATACGATAAAGATGAGCTAGGAACTATTTTAAGTGTAAATCAAGACCCAGGCAAAATACCAACTTATATTGGATATTTATTATTAGGTATAGGATTATTTTTAAACTTGATTTACAAAAACTCACGCTTTATGATTTTAACAAAACGCTTAGCAAAAATGAGTTCATTAGTGCTTTTACTTAGTGCTTTAACTCCGCTTTTACATTCTGATGACATTAATGAAGCTATAGATAATGCTAATAAAAATCTAGCCCCAGTTAGCCTAGAAGAGCATGTAAAAGAATTAAGCGTTTTACCAGTTCAAAAAGACAATGGAAGAATAGCTCCATTTGGCTCATTAGCACTTGATTTAGTAAATAAAATTCATAAAACAAGCACTTATCAAGGCAAAGATGCAACAGAGCTTTTAATATGGATTATGAGTGATTTTAAAGACTTTTCTAAAGAAAAATTTATTTATCTAAGCAATCAAGAAATAAGAGATTTTTTAAATCTTGGCAAGGGTAAATATGCTAGTTTTTATGATTTTTTTCCAAATAATGTATATGCTTTAAAAGATGAAGTAGATAAAGCTTTAAGAACCAATCCAAACAAGCGTGGAACTTATGAAAAAGAATTATTAAAAGTTGATGAGCGTTTAAATCTTTTATATTACGCTTCTTTAGGTGGTTATGTAAGAGCTAGTTTTGAAGATGGTAAAGCTTTAAATGTCTTAGAAACTAGCAAACCTGATTTAAAAGCTTATTTTTTATCATTAATAAATGCAAATAAAGACAATAATTATGCTTTAAGCTCAAAGATTTTAAATGAGATTAAGGCAAGTCAAGGAACTAATATTGATGAAGCAAAATTTAAATTAGAAATTGCTTTTGATAAGGTAGGTATTTTTACAAAATTAAGCCCTGTTTATTTATTAGGTGGTTTAGTGCTATTAATTTTAGTATTTTCAAGAATGATTAGTGGTAAAACAAGTCTAAAAACTGCCTTTAAAATAGTTTATTATCTAAATATTTTAGTTTTCATAGTTCATACAATTGCACTTGCTATTAGGGGATATTTAAGTGGTCATGCACCTTGGTCAAATTCTTATGAAAGTTTATTGTATATTTCTTGGGCATTAAGCTTAAGTGGTATTGTATTTTCTAAAAAAAGTCCTATTTCATTATCACTTACATCAATTCTTGCAGCTATTGTTTTAATGGTAGCTCATCTTAGTTCAATTGACCCACAAATAGGCAATCTCGCACCTGTTTTACAAAGTTATTGGCTAACAATTCATGTTAGTATCATAACTGCTAGTTATGGATTTTTAGGTCTATGTGCTTTACTTGGAATTTTTGTATTAGTTTTATTTATTATGTTAGGAAAAAATAAAAAGCTAAATGAAAGAATAAAATCAAATATAAAAGAAGCTACAATGATTAACGAAATGGCTATGATTTTAGGCTTATCATTGCTTACTTTAGGCAATTTCTTAGGTGGTGTTTGGGCTAATGAATCTTGGGGAAGATATTGGGGCTGGGATAGTAAAGAAACTTGGGCTTTAGTATCTATTTTGGTTTATGCTGCAGTTTTACATATTAGAATGATTAAAGGAATAAATAATCAATTTACATTTGCAGTATGCTCTATGTTTGCATATTTGAGTATTATTATGACTTATTTTGGAGTGAATTACTTTTTAACAGGTATGCACTCATATGCTGCAGGAGAAGCTGCTAGCGTGCCTATTTATGCTTACATTAGCGTAGGAGTTATGGCGTTATTAGCGATTGTTGCAAGTAAAAATAAAAAGGAAGCAGAACTTTTATGAGAGATAATGTATTTATAATTGTCGGTGTAGTAGCTTTTTTAGTAATTATTGCTCTAGTTTTTTATTTTATAATTAAGAGCTCAAAAAATAAAGAAAATCAAATTCTTACACAAGAAAAGCAAGAAGTAGTCAAGAAAGTAAATGCTTTAGATGATTTGATAAAAGCAGCAAAGAGTGCAAAAACTCCAGCTGCTTTAAATAAAGTAGTTTTAGCGTTTTTACAAAGTCAAAGTCTTGAAAATAGAGCAAGTCTTACAACTTTAAGTGAAGATGCTAAAAAAAAATTAGGATTTATTAGTGTTGTTTGTGCTAACAAATGTGCTGAAGCAAAATTAATTGCTTTTTTAAATCACGAATTAGGGAAAAAATATCCAAGTTACAAAAGAGAAATAGATTTATATGAGAATTTAGGACTTGCAAGAAGAAGGATGAAGTAATTGAATAAACTTTATTTTAGGTATCTTGCTAGCCTTTATCTTAAAAATTGTTTAATTTTTATTATTGCTTTTGTAGGATTTTATTTATTTATAGATATTTTAATTAATTATAAAAAGCTGCATTTAAATACCAATATATTCTTATTATATATTGTATATACAATGCTTACAGCTTTTTATTATATATTGCCAATAGCTTTAATACTTGCTATGATTTTTACAAAAATATCTCTTATTAAAAAAAATGAATTTATAGCGTTTTATTCTTTAGGGCTTAGCAAAAACGCAAGTGTTAAACCTATAATGTTTATAAGTTTAATAATAAGTTTTATCGCAATTTTTTTAAACTATACAAATATTGCTTATGCAGAAAACTATAAAAGTAATATTTTAAAATACGGATATTTAAGCAAAGAACAAATGGATTTGTTTTTTAAATATCAAGATGATTATATCTATATAAAAAGTTATGATAAATCTACAATGAGTGATATTAAAATTATCAAAAAAACAAATAATGAAATATCTAAAATCATCTTAGCAAAAAGAGCAAATTTTATTGATAATAATTGGGTTTTAGAAGACGCAAAAGTTATGGAATTTAAATTAGGAAATAATTTTGATGATACCTTTATAATTAATCAAAATTTAGAAAAAGAAATGATTTTAAAAGATTTTAACCCAAGTTTGCTTGATAATTTAGGCACTGATGATAGCTCTTTAAAGGACGCATTTTTTTATCTTAATAATTTTGAAGCTAATAAAAACATAGCAAGAGCTAGTATTTATAAGCAAAGTATATTTTTATTATATGCTCCATTTTTTATGCTTATAATTTTTTACAATATTCCTATTATGCCAAGATATAATGATTTAAATATCTATGCTTTAACATATACAAGTTTATCTTTATTAGTTTATGGAGTTTTATTTTTGCTATTAAGATTTGCTAGTAATGGTAGTATAAATCCTGAACTAGCTATTCTTTTGCCAATAAGTATAATTATTGTATATTCATTAATGAAGTTTAATAAAAATAAGTGATTATAAAAGGAGCAAAAAATGGACTTTTTAAAACTTGCAAATGGTATTAATACACCTTTTTATTTGTATGATTTTAACGAGATTGAAAATAGATTTAATAGTATTAAAAAAGCATTTAGTGGAGCTAAAAATAATATTTTTTACGCGGTTAAGGCTAATTCAAATTTATCTTTATTAAAGTTTTTAGCGAATTTAGATAGTGGATTTGATTGTGTTAGTGCTAATGAGATTAGAAGAGCTTTAAAAGTAGGTGCTAAACCTTATAAAATAATTTTTAGTGGGGTTGGTAAAAGTGCAAGTGAATTAGAATTTGCAATAGAGCAAAAAATACTTTATATAAATGTAGAAAGTAGTGCTGAATTAGAGCTTTTAGAAAGTATTGCAAAGAGTAAAAACCAAGTAGTAAATATAAGTATTCGTGTAAATCCTAATATAGATGCAAAAACTCATCCTTATATTTCAACAGGTCTTAAAGAAAACAAATTCGGAGTTAGCCTAGATAATGCTAGGGCTATGTTTTTAAAAGCACATAAATCAGATTATTTAAATCCAGTAGGAGTTCATTTTCATATAGGTTCAAATATCTTAGAATTAAGTAGTATTATCCAAGCTGCTATTTTGGTAGAAAAATTTATAAAAGAGCTAAATACCGCAGGGCTAAATATTAAGTTTTTTGATATTGGTGGCGGAGTTGGTATTAAATACAAAAATGATGAAATCGAGCCTAATTTAGATGAGTTTGCACATATGATTAAAAATATTGCAAAAGCACAAGATTTGACAATTTGCTGTGAGCCAGGTCGTTATATTGTAGGAAATGCAGGTTATTTAGTAAGCAAGGTTTTATATGAAAAAATTAACGAAGGAAAAAGATTTGTAATATGCGATGCTTCTATGTGTGAACTAATTCGCCCAAGTTTATACGAAGCATATCACGAGATTTTAAGCTTTCCTAGTGTAAATAAGCTAAACGAAAGTAGTAAGGCTGATTTAGTTGGTGGAGTTTGTGAAAGTGGAGATTTCTTAGCAAAAGATATAGTTTTACCACCTTTAATGGCAAATGATTTAGTAGTTATTAAAAGTTCAGGAGCTTACGGATTTGTAATGAGCTCAAATTATAATTCAAGAACAAAGGTTGCTGAATATTCTTTATATAACAATGAGTTAAAATTAATAAATAAAGCTCAAAGTTTTGATGAATTAATAGCTAATGAATTATCTTGTTTGTGAGTATATTATGAATTTAGAAGAAATTAGACAAAATATAAATAAAATTGATGATGAAATAATTAAATTATTAAATCAAAGAATGGAATTTGTAAAGCAAGTTGGTATTTTAAAGCATAATGAAGGTAGTCCAATTTATCGTCCTGTAAGAGAAAACGAGATAATAAATAGACTAAGCGAAAATAGCAAAGGCTTATTAGAAAAAGACGCAATTAAAGCAATTTATCAAGAGATTTTTGCAATTTCAAGAAATCTTGAATTACCACAAAGAGTTGCGTTTTTAGGTCCAATTGGCACTTATACTCATCAAGCAGCAAGATTATGGTTTGGAGCGCTTAGTGAATATATTGAGATTGCTACTATTGAAGATGTTTTTGTTAGTTTAAATAACGATGAAGTATCTTATGCAGTAGTTCCTATAGAAAACAATACAGAAGGTGGAGTTGGAGCTACTCTTGATTGTCTTGCAAAATACGATGATATTTTGATTTTTGCTGAAAATTATTTAGATATTCATCATTCATTCGCAAGCACAACTGATGATATAAGAGATATTAAAGTGATTTTTTCTCATCCACAAGGCTATAATCAGTGCAAAAAATTCTTAGAAGCTCATAATATTTTAGACATTGAGTTTGTCCCTACAAAAAGCACAGCCGCTGCTGCAAAATTAGCAAAAGATACGCCAAACTCAGCTGCAATTTGCTCAAAAATTGCAGCAAAATTAAGCGATTTGCCTTTAATGTTTGAGTGTATTGAAGATAATAAGGCAAATAAAACTAGATTTTTAGTGCTTAGCAAACATTCTTGCGAAAAATCAAGCAATTCTAAAACATCAATTCTAGCAAATACAGCACATAAAGCAGGTGCTTTAGTTGATTTGCTTAATGAGTTTAAAGAAGCAAATATCAACTTAACTAAAATTGAATCAAGACCTTTAAAGAAAAAAGAATTTGAATATAGTTTTTTTATTGATTTTGACGGACATATTGATGATTTGAATGTGCAAAAAATCTTAAAAAATAAAACAAATATAAAATGGCTTGGCTCATATTTAAAGAATGATAAATGATTAAGCAATTTTTACAAGGAATAGGCAAGTTCTATTCGGGTTTAGAAAAAAAACAAAAACTAACTATATTAGCAGCCATTATTGCAACCGTTGCTTTTATAGTTTTTTTACTCGTATATAATTCTGGTAATAATAAAAACTACTCTGGATATTCTGTTTTATTTGATGAATTAGATACTAAAAATTCAGCTGCAGTTGTGTCAATATTAGAAAAAAATCAGATAAATTATATTTTAAAAGATGAAAGCACCATTTTAGTTCCAAGTGCTGATGTTTATAAGCAGCGTTTAGAAGTGGCAAGTGCTGGAATTTTAAAGGATAATAAAGTAGGTTTTGAGATTTTTGATAAACAAGAATTTGGAGCTACTGATGAAGAACAAAAAATCAAGTTTAAAAGAGCTTTAGAAGGCGAATTAGCAAGAACAATTGAGAGCCTAAATCCTATTAATAAAGCTGCAGTTCATATTGCTTTTGGTAAAGAATCTTTGTTTGTAAAAGAAAAAGAGCCACCAACAGCTTCAGTAGTTTTAAATATTAAAATGGGTATGAAATTAGGTCAAAAACAAGTTTTAGGGATTAAAAATTTAATAGCATCATCAGTAGCTGGTTTAAGTGTTGAGAATGTTAAAATAATTGACCAAAATGGAGTTAATTTAGGTGCTGATGAAGTAGGGCTTGATGTAGATGAATTAAACGCACAAATAAATTATAAAAAAGAATATGAAAATTCATTAGAGCAAAAGATTATAAATGTTTTAGCACCTGTTCTTGGTGGTTGGGATAGAGTTGTTGCTAGAGTTAATGCTGATTTTAATTTTGATAAGGCAAATAGTCAAAGTGAAGTGTTTGACCCAAATTCAGTCGCTAGAAGTGAGCAAAGTTTAGAAGAGAAAAAAGAAGGCAAAAAAGGTAAAGAAGTAGGCGGAGTGCCAGGAGCAATATCAAATATTGGACCTGTTCAAGGCATTGAAGATGGAGAAAATAAAGAAAGTTATAGCAAAAATCAAAGCACAATTAATTATGAAATATCTAAAAAAATTACAACCATCAAAGGTCAATTTGCAACCTTAAATAGAATTAGTGCAGCAGTAGTAGTAGATGGAAAATACGAAATTGATGAAAATGGCGAAGTAAAATATGTAGCAATTAGCGATGATGAGCTTAAAAAATTACAAGGTTTGGTAAAAAACGCAATAGGATTTAATGATACTAGAGGAGATAGTGTTAGTGTTGATAATATTAGATTTAATAATATTAAAGCTCCAGTTCCACCATCAATTAAAATTACTAATTTCTTAGAAAGCTATATAATGCCGTTTATTCCACCTGCAAAATATATTTTTGCTATGGTGTTAATGTTTATATTTTATAAAAAGGTTATATCTCCGTTTATTAAGAAAATGCTTGAGGATAAGGTATTTACACCTGAAGAATTAGAAGAAATTAGGCGTGAAGAAGGTGCTGATGATGAAGAAGATGCGATAGAAAAATACCAACAAGCTAAGAAAAGAGTTGAAGAACAACTTGGAATTGACGCTGGATTTAGTGAAGATGAATTACAATATGATATTTTACTTGAAAAATTAAAAACTATTAGCACAGAAAAAAGTGATGAGGTTGCTATGCTATTTAAAAGTTTATTAAAAAACGATGCTGAATTTAATCAATCTCAAAAGGAAATGTAATGGCAAATTTAAGCAACGAACAAAAAAGCTTATATAATGATTTAAGTATTTTAGAAAAAATTGCAATATTTTTGGTTCTAATGGGAGAAGAGCCAAGCACACTAATATTTTCAAATCTTGATACAGATATGGTAATTGAAATCACAAAATATATTGCAAGTGCAAAGCAAGTCGATAGAGCAGTAGCTACTGCTGTATTAGAAGAATTTCACGCTTTACTTAAGTCAAATCAGTATATTAAAAATGGTGGTTTGGAATTTGCTAAAGAGATTTTATACAATACTTATGGGATTGAAGAAGCTGAAAAAATCTTATCAAAATTAGCAAAAACTTTAGATGGAAATCAAGCATTTTCTTATCTTAGCAATATTAAACCTCAACAATTAGCTGACTTTATCGTAAATGAATATCCACAAACAATAGCTTTAATTATTGCACATATGGAGCCTACTAGAGCAGCTGAGACTTTAGAGTTTTTTGAAGATAATTTAAGAAGTGAAGTAATCCATAGAATTGCTACTTTAGGTGATATTAGCCCAAGTATTATTAAAAGAGTTTCAACCGTTTTAGAGAGTAAATTACAATCTCTTACATCTTATAAAGTTGAAGTTGGAGGGACTAGAGCAGTTGCTGAAGTGCTTAATCGTCTAGGTCAAAAATCAAGCAAATCAACTATTGCATATTTAGAGCAAACTGATGAAAAACTTGCAACTACTATTAAAGATATGATGTTTACTTTTGATGATATTACTAAATTAGGCACAACAGCAATTAGAGAGATATTAAAAGTTGCTGATAAAAAAGATTTAATGATAGCTTTAAAAGGAAGCACGGAAGATTTAAAAGGTATGTTTTTATCTAATATGAGCCAAAGAGCAGCAGAGAGTTTTAATGAAGAAATGGGATTTTTAGGTGCTGTTAGGGTAAAAGATGTAGAAGAAGCACAAAGAAAAATCGTTGAAGTTGTTCAAAAGCTTAATGAAAGTGGAGTAATACAATTAGGCGAAAGTGATGAGATGATAGAATGATGAAAACTATTATTGATAATAAAGCCAAAGAGCATCATATTCAAAATTATAAATTTAAAATTCTAAGCTCGTTTGATACCGATACAAGTGAAGAGCAGCTTAGTGAAGTTATTGAAACTCCACAAGAAATAAAAGAAGAGCCTGTAATAATTAAAGAAATTACTCCGCCACCACCACCGCCACCAAATCCAATCAATGAAGAAATGCTTAAAAAAATGGAAACTTTAAGCGATAATGTAGTAAAACTTCAAATGAAACTTGAAAAACAAGAAGAAGAATTTGAAAAAAGACTTTTAAATGAGATTGAAATAGCTAAAAAAAACGCTTATGAAGAAGGTTTAAACGCAGGTAAATCTCAAAATGAAGATAAAATAAACGAGCTTAGTATAAATGTATCAAATAGTATTAAAAAGCTTGAAAATAAATGCCAAGAATTAAGTGATTTTTGTGAAAAAACAAAAAGCGATTTAAACGAAGCTGCTTATTTAATAGCTAAAGAAGTAGTAAATAAAGAGCTAGAAACAAGTTCAGCAAAAATTGCTCTAGCTTATGCAAATACGATAATGCAAGGAATTGATAAAAGTATTAAGATTAAAATCAGCGTAAATCCTAAGGATTTTGATTATTTAAATAAAGAATTAAGTTCAAATAGGATTGAAATCTTAGCTGATGATGCTATTAATAAGGGTTGTTTGATTATTAATTCAGATACATTAAATACTCAAATTAACTTAAAAGAAAGATTAGCACAAGCAAGGAGTATGATATTAGATGAAGCGTAAAATTGAAAATATCAAAAGCCTTAATGAAAACGAATTAAAAGAATTATGTAGTGATATAAGAGCTACAATCATTGAGCAAGTTAGCAAAAACGGCGGTCATTTATCGTCTAATTTAGGCGTGGTTGAACTAAGCGTTGTTCTTCATCATTTATTTGATATAAAGGAAAATCCTTTAATTTTTGATGTATCTCATCAATGCTACGCACATAAAATATTAACAAATAGGAATTTAGAAAATCTAAGACAATTTAATGGAATTAGTGGTTATACCGAGCCAAATGAGAGCGAGTATGATTTTTTTATAGCAGGGCATTCATCTACTTCAATATCTCTTGCAACGGGGGTTGCAAAGGCTTTTAGTCTTAATAAAAAAGATGCAATTCCAATTGCTATTATTGGTGATGGGGCGATGGGCTGTGGATTAGCTTATGAGGCTTTAAATGAATTAGGAGATAGAAAATATCCAAGTATTATTATCTTAAATGATAATAAAATGAGTATTAGTAAGCCTATTGGTGCGGTTTCAAGATTTTTATCAAAAAGTTTATCAAGTCCAATTTATCAAAAATTTAAAAAAGGCGTTGAAGCAATGCTTGAATACTTGCCTGAAGGTGCTAGATATACTGCAAAAAGATTTGAAGATGGATTTAAATTAATCACTCCTGCTGGAATGTTTTTTGAAGAATTAGGGCTTGAATATATTGGCCCAATTGATGGGCATAATATTGCTGATTTAATAACTGCATTAAATCTAGCAAAAAGTCTTAAAAAGCCTGTATTATTGCATATTCAAACAATCAAAGGCTATGGTTATGAGTATTCTTTAAATGATGAGGGTAGTTGGCACGGAGTTGGAGCTTTTGATATAAAAACAGGTAAGAGTTTAAGTAGTTCAAAAAAACCTAGTGCAACGGCAATTTTTAGTGATATTTTAGATGAACTAGCAAGTAAAAATGAAAAAATAGTAGGTCTTAGTGCAGCTATGCCAAGTGGCACTGGAATTGATAAATTAATAGCAAAATATCCTAATAGATTTTATGATGTAGGAATAGCAGAAGCTCACGCAGTAACTTCAATGGCAGCTATGAGTAAATGTGGTTTTATGCCTGTTGTAGCTATTTATTCAACTTTTTTGCAAAGAGCTTATGATAGTTTAATTCACGATTGTGCAATACTTAATCTTAATATGGTTTTTGCACTTGATCGTGCAGGGATTGTAGGAAATGATGGCAAAACTCATCAAGGAGCTTTTGATATTTCATATATATCTTGCATACCTAATTTTAAAATTTGTGCTCCAACGAATGCTAAAAGTTTTAAATTATTGCTTGAATACGCTACAAGTAAAGTTGGGCTAATTGCTATTCGCTATCCTAGGGGAAGTTTTGCTTTAGATGAGAGCTATGAGCCAAGTTTAAAAACTCATTTTATTAAAAATGTAAATTCTAATATAAGCTTTTTAGGTTTTGGAGAAGGCGTTGCAAAAGCTTTAGCGGTTAGTGAAGAAATCAGTGCAAATGTAATTGATTTAGTATTTGCTAAACCACTTGATAAAGAGTTTTTATTAAATCTTGCTAAGAGTTCAAAAGAATGGCATATTTTTAGCGAAAGTGCAAAAATAGGCGGATTAAATTCTATAATTTCTAGCTTTTTAAAAGAATATGATTTAGACATTAAATTAATATCTTATGAATACGAAGATGAGTTTATAACTCACGGAAATACAAATGAAGTTATGCAAAGCTTAGGGCTTGATGCAAAAAGTATTATAAATAAAATTAAAGGCAATAAATGATAGTTAGTGCAGGAATAAGTGAGATTTATGATTACGCAGAGCCTATTGGATTAGGTAGTAATTGTTCTATAAAACTTAGCGAATTAATACTTAAAAAGCAGCCAAAAAGATTGATTTTTATAGGTTCAATGGGGCTTTATACTAAAGAAATTGAGCTTTTTAGCGTAAATGAGTTTAAAAGTGCTGTAAATATTGAATTAGCTATGTTAGATGATTTAGTTTATACCCCTATGAAAACTAATGAAGTTTCTAATTTAAATTCTTCTAATTATATTTGTAAAAATTACGAATACGCTAAGAAAATGAATGAAAAATACGGGATATTAGGCGAAAATATGGAGTGTTTTAGTTTTTTTGCGACTGCTAATTATTATAAAATTCCAGCTAGTGCAATTTTAGTAGCGACTAATTATTGTGATGAATTCGCACACGAAGAATATATAAAAAACATAGCAAAAGCTAATGAAATACTAGAAAATTACTTAGAAAACAAAGGACTTTTATGAAAGAATTATTAGATTTTTTACCAGAAGAATATAACCTTAGTCCAAAATATCTAAATAATGAATTAGCAAAATTTGTATATCAAAAATATATAAATGATTTTAGCGAAGCTACAAGTTTATCAAAAGCTCTAAGAGAGCAATTAAAAAATGAATTTAACATTATGCCACTTAGCTTAAAAATAGCTCAAACAAGCATTGATGGGAGTATTAAATTCTTATTTTCCTTGCACGATAATCACACAATAGAAAGCGTTTTGCTACCTATGAAAAAAGAAAGAATAGAAAATGGTGTGAAAAAAAGTGCAAAATACACTATTTGTATAAGTAGCCAAGTAGGTTGCAAAAGTGGTTGTGCCTTTTGTTTAACGGGTAAAAGTGGGCTTATTAGAAATCTTAGCACAGCTGAAATAGTAGCTCAAGTATTATTTATCAAAAAATACGCAAAAATTCCTTATGAGCAAGGTATTAATATAGTTTTTATGGGTATGGGAGAGCCACTTGATAATTTAAAAGCAGTTAGCAAGGCTATTAAAATCTTTTCTCATAATGATACTCTAGCAATATCACCACGCCGTCAAACAATCTCAACAAGTGGTCTTGCAAAGCAAATTGAAGAATTAGGCAAGATGAATTTAGGTGTATTACTTGCAATTTCGCTTCACGCTGTAAATGATACTTTAAGAGATGAATTAATGCCTATTAATAAGGCTTATAATATTGAAAGTGTTTTAAATGCGGTAAGGAATTTCCCAATAGATGCTAGAAAAAGAGTGCTATTTGAATATTTATGTTTAGGTGGGATTAATGATGATTTAAGCCACGCAAAGGCTTTAGTAAAATTACTACATGGAATAAAAGCTAAGATAAATTTAATTTATTTTAACCCACACGAAGGCAGTATCTATAAACGCCCAAGTGAAGAAAAAGTAATTGCTTTTAGAGATTATTTACAAGCACACGGACAAAACGCTACCATTAGACAAAGCAAAGGGCTTGATATTAGTGCAGCGTGCGGGCAATTAAGAAACAACGAGGATGAAAATGCAAAAACCATCATATAGAATAGCTCAAATATTAGTAAGACTTTATAATGAAGAGATATTAAATAAGCACGATTTAGCTGAAGAATTTGGAGTAAATGCTAAGACTATTCAGCGTGATATTAATGAAAGATTATCAAAATTACCAATAATTGCTAGAAGAAATGGGGATTATAGTTTAGATAAAGCTTATATCAAAAGCAATCACGAAGAGATTAGAAAACTTATAAAAATATTTGATATTACTATGCTTCCAACAAGGCTTAGCGATGAGTTTTTAAACAATCTTTTTACTCAAAAAGAACTACCAATTACTAATATTAAAAATAACGAAATTGATGATATTAGTAGTGTTTATGAGAGCTTAACTAATGCGATTTTAAATAAGGTAAAAATTAAAATAACTTATAATGCAAAAGAAAGAATTCTAATGCCTTATAAATTAGTAAATCATCAAGATATTTGGTATTTATTAGCTTGTGAAGAAGCTGAACTTAAAAGCTTTACTTTATATAAAATCAAAAATTTATTAATCACACAAGAAGAATTTATCCCAAATGAAAGCACACAAGAGCTGATTAACAATAATTCAAGTAGTTTTATATCAAATAATATTACAAATGTTATTTTAGAATTAGATTGTGTTGCTAAAGAATATTTTTTAAAAAGAGCAATATTAAAAAATCAAAGAATAATCTCAAGCCATTTAGATAAAATCATAATAGAAACAGAAACAAGCTATGAAGATGAGATTATTAGGCTGGTTTTTAAGTGGATTCCACATATTAAAATTCTTGAGCCAAAAAGCTTAGCAAATGAGTGCAAGGCTAGAATTAAAGAATATTTAAAGAATATTTAATGCAAAAGCAAAAGATATTTGAAATAATTTGTAATGAGTGCAAAGAAAAGCAAATTAGTATAGTAAATATTGAAGGATTTAGCATAATAAACGAAGAGATTTTTTGCCTAAAAAGCTCAAATAAGATTTCTTATAATGATTTAAGATATATTGATTTTGCTTATATTTTATTAGAAATTAACACTAAAAATAGTTTAATAAATGCTTTTAGTATAGCTACAAAATTAGTAAGCGATGATTATGAAGAACATAAAGAATTATTAAAAAAATGCTTTTTGCTCTTAGATGATACAATGCATTTTAAAGACCTTGAAAAATGTTTAATAATGTTGCAATTAAAAGAAAGTTACGATAAGTTAGAAGATAAATTCTAGTAAATTATTTACTAGAATTATTGCTTTTTACTATTTGATGAAGACAAGAGCCATCTTTAACATTTATAAATTCATCATTTTTAGAAATAGCTACAAAGATTTCATCATTATTTTTTAAATAGTGTTTTTCTCCAAAAGGAGTATAAGATAAAGCACCTAAACATATCAATAAATTTGCAGGCTTACTAGCTATTAAAGGTCTTATATCTTCAAGGGTTGCTATGTCTATTTGATTATTTATAGTATCAATTAGCCAAGTGATTAATGTATTTGAATAATAAAAATAATTTTTTATATAATCTTCGTTTGCGTATTTTATTATCTCATTATCTCTTTTTAAATAGCAGTGGATTTTATAATCATTTAATTCATCAAGATTATTTAAAGGAACTAAATTCCCAATACCTTTACTAGCAGTTGAGAAGTTCTTTTTAGAAGATATTTTATTTTCATTTACTCTTTTACTAGCGTCATTAAACGCTGCATAAAATTGTGGTTTTAAATCACTTAGTTTATCATTTTCATAAAAAGCTTTAAAAATTACACATAATTCAGGCTCAATTTGAACAAAATCTCCATCTAAAATAAGCTCATTTTCACTAATACAAAATCTCTTTAAATATTCTTTATCACTATCTTTAGAGTAGAATGGAAACACACCTTTAGGTGCAAAATCACTTGTGTGTAATTCAGTAAAATCTTTAGCTTCGTTAGCTTGATTTAAATGATTAGGGACATTTCCTATCACACCTAAGCATAAATAGTCTTTAAACATTATTTTTCCTTAAATTGAAATATTTTTATAATTTATAGCATTAATTGATAAGTTTTATGTAAAATAAATATACTTTTTTTATTTTAGGAGAAAATATGAAAAAAACGATATTTCTATCCCTATGTGCGATAAGTGTATTGCACGGAAGTGAAGTAAGTACAAGTGAAGCTATTAAAGGGCTATATTTTGGCAATTTAGATAACTCTGCAGGAGCTAGAAATTCTAAAATAGAATTAATTACTGATTATTATCAATTATACGGAAGAGATAATGCTGTAATTGGTTGTTTTCATGGTAGAGGAACTAGTGATTTGGCAAATTATAATGATTGCACCCAATTAATGCAAGTATATAAATATAGAGATGGCAGTGGAAATCCTAATGCAGATAATGCTAATTTTAGAGATAATGTATGGTGTATAGAAAGTGATAATTCAAATTTAGGTAATGGAATTAAGCCTAGTGCTGATAGTTTTGTAAAATACATCAATATTACAAAAAATAATGTAAATTTATATGCGAGTTCAAGCAATGTAAATCCACGTTATGATTATGATACTACTATATATCAATATAGTTTAGGAAATTATCAAGAATCATATAAAGATTTTGGAGTAAATACTACTGGTAGATTATTAGTAATCGCTAAAAATCAAAACGAATATAATCCGTTTAGTTTTTATATAAGTGATAATTTAAATTTAAATAATCTTTCTAAAGATTTTACAGCTTTTGCAAATAATTATATAGGTATTCAAAATAATAAAATGAGATATTCAAATGATACCAAAAGAAGAGATATGTATGTTGCTTGGAATTTTTTAGTAGGAGAATCTTTAATCGGTGATTTATCTGGTAGAGGTTCTTGGTGTAATGAAGTAGATCCTTACAATAAGGAGAAATTTAAAAATAATAAAGGTTGTGAGAAGTCTTATAAATGGGAAGATTTAAATGATCATACTAGATATGTTAGATTTTTTAATTACCTAAAAGATTTAGGGCTTAATGTTAGATTGTCACAATACGGAGATCACTTTACTACAGCTTATGCTGGAGAATGGGGTGGAGTAAAAAATGAAAATGGTAAAATAATTTATTATGGTGTTTCAGAAAGTACAAAGCCAGATAGTCAATTTAATCAAGATGATAGAGTTATAAAAGAATATGAAAAAGACAGAAATATTTGGGCAAATTATAAATACGATGTCTATTATAGAAATAAAAAGGATATAAAATTTGGAGAAGCTTTAACTGTAAAGAATTTAGCTACTTATGGTCCAAACGAATTTAATAATGCAAGTAGTGCTTTTGAATTTTTCAACTCAGGAATGAGTGATAAGACTTATTATGGTGGCAAGTTTGGTAGTGTAAATAAAATAGGTAAGTGTTATTTTGTTAATTTACAATATTATGCAAGTCGCAATTCTAATAATTATCAAAAATTTATGGCAATGGATGCTAATAAATTTTTATGGAATAGTCCTAACAATATATTTTTACAAAATTATATAAAAAAAATTGATGAAGAATATGCAATTGCTAATTACTCAATAGATAGAAAAAGTGGGGTATATACAAGTTCTGTATCTGGTGAAAAACATAGTTTTACTTTAAATACTAGACCTACTAGTTTTAGAGGTAAAGACGAAAAACAATACGGCAATTCTTCAAATGGCAAAATTGGTGCTAGATATTATTTACATTTTTATCCTGACGCTGATGGAGCTAAAACTACTGAAATTGATAAAAATTTAGTTCCTAGAAAAGCAAAAGTTGAAAATTTACCAAGTAGCTTTAATGATAAAGAATTTTATGTTGTAACAGAGCTTAAATACGGAGTAAATAATAATGCTCAATTATCATTTACATACGAAGGCGTTGATTTAGACTTTAATAGATTAGGCTTTGAAAATAAACAAGAATGCGATATAAGTAGTGGTAAAAACTGCTCTAATATGAAATTTAAATTTAAAGATTTTAAATACAAAACTTATAAATTAAGCAAAACTGATGGTGGCTTTAGAGTAATTAGCGAAGATAGTGAAAAGAATGGCTATTTTTCAAGTGAATACACAACTGATGTTATGGCATTAAGAGTTGATGAAGGGTTATTAGATGCAATTAAGTATAAATCTGGTGAATCAATACTATTAGAACTTACACTTGATAGAGGTTTTTATGCTGATGATAGACCATTTTTTGAAACCAATTCAAATACTATTATTAATGCTAAATCATCAGGTAAGTTCTATGTAATTATTAGTGATATTAATTTTAATGCTAGTAATGTAGATTTTGGTTCTATTTGGAATAAACAAGACCCTGATAAAATGCCTGTATTAAACAGCACTAGCACAGGTTTTAATCCTACGACTGCAAATACTAGAATAGCTGGAAAACCTGTTTATTTAGGTATTCAAAGTGCAAAATCATCAAATAAATTAAATAATATTGATAATTTTGTAACTTTTGATGTAATAGATGCAAATACTAATAAAATAATTAAATCAGCTGACCTTACTTATTATGATAATGGAACAAGTAAAGTTAATATTAGTCACGAAAATGATTATTTAGTAGGTAATCCAATATTTACTCAAACAGGATTTAGTGGTGCTTATCCGTTTTATAATGGCGTTGTTAGAATTGATGATTTAAAAGTAGGTAGATATAAAGTATGCTATACAATATATTCTAAATCTCAAGTTCAAGAAGAAATCAATAAAAATAATAACAATAAAGACGCTAAAAGCCTAATTGAAGTGCCTGTTAAAGCTAGAAATTGCACTAATGATTTTAGTTTAAGACCTGCTTTAGTTGAATACACTACAAGCACTACATTTACAGCTGGAGAAAATGCTCTTGCGGGTGGAAAAGTAGCAGTATTTAATGCAGGATTAAAAGATGCTGATGATAAGCTAATAGTAACAAATGAAGAATTTGCTTTAACAAAAACTACTTTAAGTGTAGAAGATAGTCAAGGTAAAAATTATGATTTTAGTTTAAATGCAACTAATAAAAATACTATATCTGATAGCAATGAAGTTGCGTTTGTAAAAGACAATAATAATACCTATAAAATCAATGACGCAGTTGTAAATTTCCCATTATCAACTGATGCAAAACTTAAATTATATGAAGGTAAATTCACAAAACCAGATAGTATTAAAGGTTTATGTAATGCAAATGCTGTCAATAATAAAGTAGATGAATATGGAAAAGTAGGTTGTTTAATTGATAGTAAAAGTGCTATAAGTATTAATTTTGCTAGCACTAAGGAATATGTTTTAAGAACTCCTATAATAAACAATGCCTTTACAGATGAAAAAACATTCTTTAAGAGTGAAGTAGGCGATAATAATAGCTTAAAGATTTATTATGTATTTAATAATTTAGGTGCTAAGGATACAAATAGCTTAAATTATGTATATCATAAATTTAGCAAAGACCATAATCTTGAGTATGAATTAAATTTTGATAATACTGATAAACAAGCTAAAGATAGATATTTAGTAAATATTGATGAAAATTATACGGATAAAAGCTTTAATACCACAATTAATGGTGCAAATCAAATTCTAGTAGATAGAGTTATCATTACAAAAGATAAGTTAAATAAAGATTTTGATAAAAAATTAGAAGATTTATATAATGATACAAAGACAAATAACATTAATGCTGTTATAGCTGGATTTGCTGCACCAAAAGATAAAATATCTGTAGATTTAGAATTAGCTTACACTAAATACAAAAAAACTCCAGATAATAAAACAATAGATACTAATGCAAGTTTAGCTAAGCCAAGTGTTGCTGAGTTTTCATTATTAAAATCATCAAAAGTTTCTTTAGATGGAGCTAGCACTAATTTAGCTAATGAATACTCATTTATCTTTACTAATGTTACTTATAAAGATAATAAAGTAACAAATACTGACAAAATTACTTTAAATCCTACAACAGATTTAGAGCTTTATTATTTAAATAAGAAAAACGAAAGAACAAAAATACCTTTAAAGAGTTCTTTATATTATAAAGACGCTGGTGCTATTATTAATGAATTATCATTTAATGCTGAATATGGCTCAAGCTTTTCTAAAAATCCAAAAACAGGCGAAGTAACTATCACACTAACACCTGATAATGCTAAAAAGCAATACATTAAAGAAGTAATTAATCTTAATAATACAAGTGATTTACATGGTGGTAAGTTCAGTTTAGAATTTACAAATGCTAAGTAATTTTAAGAAGGGTTTAAAAACCCTTCTTTTTATTAATGACAAGCTGGAGTGTTTGTCGTTGGTTGAATACTAGAATTATCAGCTTTAGTAGTGTTTAAAAACTCAATTAATTTAAATGCAGCTTCTTCATATCTTTTTGCTACTATTGAATTTGGCTCACACATAGAAATAGGCTTACCACTATCTCCACCCGTTCTAATTGATAAATCAATAGGAATACAAGCTAAAACAGAGCAATCATATTCATGAGCTAAATTAAGCGCTCCACCTTTACCAAAAATCTCATGCTCAACATCGCAATTAGGACAAATAAAACCACTCATATTCTCAATTACACCAGCTACAGGTATATTTAATTTATTAAACATATCTAAAGCTCTTTTACTATCATCAAGACTTACTGCTTGTGGGGTGCTAACGCAAACTCCCGCACTAACAGGCACGCTTTGAGCTAGAGTAATTTGTGCATCACCTGTTCCTGGAGGCATATCAAGTAATAATACATCAAGCTCACTCCATAACACATCGCATAAAAGCTGCTCAATCGCTTTCATAACCATAGAGCCTCTCCACATTAATCCTTGTCCTTCTTCAATTAAAATTCCCATACTCATAAACTCAATTCCATAAGCTTTAACAGGACGGATTTTATTGCCTACTACTACAGGTTTTTCGTTTTCAGCACCAAGCATTCTTGGCATATTAGGACCATATATATCAGCATCTAGCACTCCTACTTTTTTACCAAGTTTTGCAAGTGATAATGCTAGATTTAGAGTAGTTGTGCTTTTGCCAACTCCACCTTTTCCACTACTAATCATCACAAAATGCTTAATTTGTGGAGCTAGATTTTTGATTTTTGGTCTTTTTACTTCTGGCTCTTCTAATTTTGGTTGAATGATTTTAAGCTCAAGTTTATAATGATTATTTCTAGCTATTGCTTCACATTCATTTCTAATAGCATTTGCTATTTCTACACTTGCAGCTGGAATTTCAATATCCATTAGGATAATATCTCCTGCTAATTCGCACCTTTTTACAAAACCAAAACTTACAATATCCTTTTGAAAATTAGGATATTTGACATTTTTGAATAGTTCAATTATTTCCATTTTTTCTCCTTTTTTTACCTTTTATGCTAACAAAAAAAGTAAAATAATAAGATGAAATTTGTATTTTTATTAATTATTAGTATTTTTTTAAGAGCAAGTGATATTAGTGTTTGTTATGTAAGTGATAGCTACAAGCGACTTGATACTATGTTTGGGCATATATTTTTAGCTTATAACAATAAAGCGGTTAGTTTTAATCTAAATAGTAATTTAAATATTAAAGATAATTTATCAGCACTTTTTGGAGTAGAAGGCATTATGCAAATTTTGCCTAAGGATAAATTAATTAAGTTTTATGAAGATGATGAAAGACAAGTAAAATGCTATCCGCTTAATTTAGATGATAGCCAAGAAGCCAATCTATCAGCTTTATTTTACGAAGATGAGATTTATGATACTTATACATTTTTGCATAAAAATTGCTCATCGGCTTTAAGTATGTATGCCAAAAACTATGGTGTTAATCTTAAATCAAGCCTAATTCCAATTCGTTTTGTATCGCTTAATACTGATTATAAAAAGAACTTTCATAAAGTAGGATTGTTTTATGAATATGATAAAAAAAATAGCCTTGATTTTGAGATAAGTATTCTTAGTCTAAATGATAAATTATCTCATAGTTTAAATATATTAAACTTTAATAAAAATTATATAAGCCCTATAAAAATTAGCGAATATGAAAAGATTAGCTATGAATTTGAATTAGGAATTAGATATAAAAAGGCTAGGGTATTTGCTAATTTTTTCTTAGGGTATTATTATGAAGGTTTTTTTATAGGGGCTAATAATTACGGCTTAAACATAGGTTTTTTAAAGGATTTTGATAATTTTGGTATAAAAATTAGTGCTGATAAAAAACATATAAATCTTAATACTTATTTTGATTATAAAAATTATCGTTTAAGTTTAATTGCTAATCAAAATTACGCTAAAATCGGTCTTATATACTCATTTTAAGGATAATAATGAAAAGCGTTGCAGAGAATAAAAAAGCAAGATTTGAATATAGCATAATTGATACTTATGAATGTGGTTTTGCCTTATTAGGTAGCGAAGTTGTAGCTGTAAGACACGGCAAAATCAATTTAAAAGATTCTTTTGTAAGGATAATCAAAGGTGAAGCTTGGCTACTTGATAGCCACATAGGTCATATGAATACGGCGAATAAATACTTCACTCACGAAGATAGAAGAGCTAGGAAATTATTGCTTCATCGTGCAGAAATTGATAAATTAATAGGTAAAATCAGCACAGATGGATTTACTTTAGTAATACTAAATTGTTATTTTAAGCGTGGGATTTTGAAAGGAACTCTAGCTTTAGCAAAAGGAAAAAATCTTCACGACAAGCGTCAAGCAATCAAAGAAAGAGATTTAAAACGAGAAGCAAGAGCGTATTATTAATTAACTCTTAAATATTAAACTAAAATTATTTTATATTAAGGAAAAATATGAGAATTTATTTTGCAAACGACCACGCAGCAACTAAGTTAAAGTTTAGTTTGATTGAATACTTTAGTAAAGAATACGAATGTATAAATCTTGGTTGTGATAGTGATGATAGTGTGGATTATCCTGATTATGCTAATAAATTAGCAAATGAGCTTAAAAACGATACAAATGCAATAGGTGTTATTATTTGCGGAAGTGGTATAGGAATTAGCATAGCGGCAAATCGTCATAAGCATATTCGTGCAGCACTTTGTCATTGCGAAGATTATGCAAGATTAGCAAGAGAACATAATGACGCTAATGTTATATCTTTAGGCGCTAGATTTGTTGATTTTGAACTTGCAAAAAATTTAATAATAACCTTTATAAATACCCCATTTCTTGGCGGAAGACACGAAAATAGAGTAAAAAAATTAGGGCAATAAATGTTATTTATATGGATGGTTATTACTGCTTTAGTTTGTATATGTATTTATTTTTTAGTGATGACTTATTATTATAAATCATTGCTTAATAAAGAAAGAGCCTCAAAAGAGTTTTTAAAAACTAATTTTGATGATACAGAAGTAGTTATGAGAAAGCTACAAACACAACTTCAACGCTCTTTAGGAAATATAGATGTATTAAATGAAGAATTAGATAAGGTAAAAAGTGAATTAACAAGCCTTAGGACAAGAAATTCTCAATATCGCTTAGAAAATAATAAATTAAATACAAAAATCAAAGAATTAGAAGCAAAAATTGAAAGCTTATTATAAGGATTAATATGAATATAGAAAAATTATTAAATGAGAAGATAAAAAGATACCCAAACTACCCAAAAGAAGGAATTGTATTTGCAGATATTACCACGCTTTTAGCAGATAAAGAAGGTTGGCAAGTTTTAATAAATCACTTAAAAGATAAATATAAAGATGAAGAATTTGATTTTTTAGTAGGAGCTGAAAGTCGTGGCTTTATTTTTGCAGCTGCATTAGGAGCTATTTTAAATATCCCTTTTGTTCCAATTAGAAAGAAAAACAAACTCCCAGGAGAGCTATTAAGTATTGAATATGATTTAGAATACGGCAAAGATAAAATAGAGATGAAAAAGGACGCATTTTTAGGAAAAAAAGATGTAAAAGTTCTTTTTATGGATGATTTATTAGCAACGGGTGGCACTAGCATTGCTTGTATGAAATTATTAAAATTAGCAGGTGCTAAAGAGATTAAGAGTTGTTTTTTAATAGATATAAATATCGGTGGATATAAAGCTTTAAAAGAGCATTGTGATGATATTTATTGCATTTTAAAGGATTAGCAATGGATATGATAATTAATTTTATAAATTCCTTTTTTGCTGACCCTGAGGGGGTTTTAACTTCCTTATTTAGAGATAAAATCGTAATTGCTAGTATTATTATATTTTTATGGTGCACGTTAGAAGGCGAAACTGCATTAATACTAGCAGGACTTGCAGCTCACGGAGAACATATTCATATAGGACTTATCACATTTATAGCAGGTTGTGGGGGATTTTTGGGCGATCAGATATATTTTTATATAGGAAGATACTCAAAAAGCTATATTAGAAAAAAGCTAAAAACACAAAGGCGAAAATTTGCAGTAGCACAGATTTTACTTCAAAAATACGGCTGGCCTATAATATTTATTCAACGCTATATGTATGGTTTTAGAACCGTTATTCCTATGAGTATAGGGCTTACTAATTATAGTGCAAAGAAATTTGCAATAATTAATTTTATTTCAGCTCAAGTATGGGCTGCTATTACTATTTTTATAGTGTATATTTTTGGCGAGCATATATGGGAGATTATTAATTGGGCGAAAGACCATTGGTATTTGGCAGGAATTTTAGTTGTAGGATTTTTATGCTTAATTTTATATGCTTTTAAAAGTTTAGAAAATAAATTATTAAGTAAGAAAGGTAAAAAAAATGAAAGTAGTATTTAATGAAAAAAATACTGATTTTAAAGTTTGTTTGATACAAAACAAAGATTTAAGTAGATTTGATGATAAAGAATTTTTTGAAATAAATGATTATAAAGGAGTTGGAGCGATTTGCAACCTAGCTAAAAGAACGCTTTATGTTGGCTTAAACGATGAATTAACTTATGCTAGTTTTATAGCTAGTTTAGGTAGTGCGATTAAGAGCATTAAGAGCTTAAATATAAAAAGCATTAGCCTTGAATTTATTAATCTTGGTTGTGAGTTTTATAGTGCTTATGCTCATATTTATGCTGTTATTTCATCTTTATATGAGTTTAACAAATATCATAAAGAGCCTAAGAATTCTAAAATAGAATTAATAAGCCTTGAAACACAACAAAACGATGATATTCAACAAGGCGTTGAACTAGGTAAAGTATTAGCAAATGCTTGTGAAGATGTAAAAAATATAGTAAATGAAATTCCAAGCACTTATAATCAACTTAGTTTTGAAAAAGACGCTTTAAAATTAGCTAAAGAATTTGATTTAGAATGCAATGTTTATAGCGATGATTATTTGCAAAAAGAAGGAATGAACGCATTTTTAGCAGTAAATCGTGCAAGTAGTTATCCTGCAAAATTAATCCACTTAGCTTACAAACCACAAAACGCTATTAAAAAAATAGTTTATGTAGGAAAAGGACTTGTATATGATACAGGTGGGCTAAGTCTTAAACCGGCTGATTATATGCTAACTATGAAAGCTGATAAGAGTGGTGCGGCTGCTGTTTTAGGTATTTTAAAAGCAGCTAGTATGTTAAAACTACCTTATGAAATACACGGAATTATAGGTGCAGCACAAAACTGCATAAGCGAAAAATCATATATGCCTGATGATGTATTGATTTCAAGAGAAGGTGTAAGTATAGAAGTAAGAAATACTGATGCTGAAGGAAGATTGGTTTTAGCAGATTGCTTGAGTTTTGCTCAAGATTTAAAGCCTGATTTATTAATAGATTTAGCTACTTTAACAGGTGCTTGTGTGGTTGGGCTTAGCGAATATACAAGTGGTATTATGGGATATAATGAAGACTTGCAAAACGAGTTTTATAACAATTCAAAAAGAAGTGGCGAATATACTTGCGTTTTACACTTTAATCCACACATTAAAGAGCTTATCAAAAGTAAAATAGCTGATGTTAGCAATACAGGTAGCTCAAGATATGGTGGAGCTATTAGTGCAGGAATGTTCTTAGGCGAGTTTATTAGAAAAGAATATAAAGACAAATGGTTGCATTTAGACATTGCTGGACCTGCTTATGTAGAAAAAGTATGGGGCGAGAATGCTTATGGAGCAAGTGCAGCTGGAGTTAGAATGAATATTATAAACTTACTTAGAATGGCAAGGAGTGCAAAATGAGCCTTAGCGTAGGTATTGTTGGACTTCCTAATGTTGGTAAAAGCACGACTTTTAATGCTTTAACAAAGGCAGCAAACGCTCAAGCAGCAAATTATCCATTTTGCACTATTGAGCCAAATAAAGCTATCGTTGAAGTGCCTGATGAGAGATTAAAAGTCTTAGCAAATATAGTAAATCCTGAAAGAATAATGCACTCAATGATAGAATTTGTAGATATTGCAGGTCTTGTAAAGGGTGCTAGCAAAGGCGAAGGTTTAGGGAATAAATTCTTAGCAAATATTCGTGAAACTGATTTGATTTTACATATAGTAAGATGTTTTGATGATGAGAATATCACTCATGTTGAAGGTGGGGTTGACCCGTTAAGAGATATAGAAATCATAAATCTTGAATTAATCTTAGCTGATATTGAACAACTTAATAAAAAGCTTGATAGACTTAGCAAAGAAGCAAGAGCAAATCTTAAAGGTGCTAAAGAATGCCTTGAATTAGCACAGGATTTATTAAAACACCTAGAAGATGGCAGATTAGCTAGTGAATATGCAAATCGTGATAGCGAAGCTTTTATAACTTTAAATAAAGAATTAAGATTACTTAGTGCTAAAGAAGTAATTTATGGCGTTAATGTAAGCGAAGATGAATTATTAGATGATAATGATTATGTAAAAAAGGTGCGTGAATATGCAGCCAAATCAAATCATAGCGTTTTAAAGTTATGTGCTAAGCTTGAAGAAGATTTGGTTGGAATGGACGAAGCTGAAGCTAATGAGTTTTTAAAAGAATTAGGCGTAAATGAAAGCGGTTTAGCAGCTATTATTAGGACAAGTTTTGCTAAGCTTAATTTGATTTCTTATTTTACTTGCGGGGTTAAAGAAGTTAGGTCTTGGACTATTCATAAAGGTTATAAAGCTCCTAAGGCTGCAAGTGTAATTCATAATGATTTTGAAAAAGGCTTTATCAAGGCTGAAGTAATTAGCTATGATGATTTCGTAAATTGTGGTGGCGAAGCAAAAGCTAAAGAAGCAGGTAAATTACGCTTAGAAGGTAAAGATTACGAAGTAATTGACGGCGATATAATGCACTTTAGATTTAATGTATAAATCTTATTAGCAAGGCTTAAAAGTCTTGCTAATCTTTTAAAAATTCTTTTTTATTTATAGAATTTAGAAAAGATAAAAATCTTTATAAGCAAACTTAAAATACTCAAATAAAACATTAAAATACAAGTTAAAAATCTTTATAAGTTAAAAATATTAAAAATATTATTGATTGAAGATAAATCAAATACAATTAAAAGTCTTGCTAATCTTTTAAAAATCCTTTTTTATTTATAGAATTTAGAAAAGATAAAAATTTTTATAAGTTAAAAATATTAAAAGCATTGTTGATTGAAGATAAATCAAACAAGACTTAAAAAAGCCTTGCTTGATTTTAGATTAGAAATTATAAGAAAATCCTAAGTTTATATTGTAGTTATTATTAAAGTGATTTGTAATGCTCTTAGCAAAATCTAAATTAATGTTAGTATTAGCACTAGGTTTATAATCAGCTCCGAATTTGATTTCAAATCCTCTATCTTGAACCCTTTCAAAATAATAAGTCATACCATCATTAGCACTATTACTTGGACTTTCGTTTAAGTCTTTAATATAAGCAAATTCAGTATTTAAACCTACTTTATCATTGATTTTAGCACCAGCTTTAATACCTGCTTTTGCAGTATATTGAGCTGCTTGTTCTGTTTGAATTCCTAATACTGCTCCATCAATATTTACTTTTGGATAGCGAGTAGCTATTAATTTAACATTAGGTTCTACATAATAATCAGAGCCAAATCTTTGTCCTACTTTAACTTTTGCTTGCCATAAATTATCATATCTTGTAGTATTTATCATCGCTAAATCACTCTTATAATTACCCTTTAAAGTTAGTAAATCTAAGTCATAATCAACGAAAAATCCCGAATTAAAATTCGTGCTAGCATAAAGTCCAATGCCAGTTATTCCAACATCAGTGCTTAATGCTTTATTAGCTTTTAGTTTTGCTTTAGAAGCTTTTATACCATAAGCTACATCAAGATTTTTTAAAGATACTTTATTATCTACTCCGACATTAACTCTGCTACCTTTTAAATTATTTGAATCTGTTTCAAAATAACCATAATCAGAATTTATCCAAAAACCTTTATTTTTATCATCATTTCTTAAGTAATTAAATCTTAAGTCATTATCATCAATATAATATCTAGCAACATAATATGGTGTATACATTATGTTTTTAATCGCACTTGTAACAGCTGGGTCAAGATATTCTAAAGTCAATAAATCCTTATCATCAGCACTAACCTTACCAAAACCTTTTAAAGCTTCTTTATCTATTTCTAAATTAGACCTAATGCTATCTTTATTAATTATTGGGTCTTTATCTGTTAAACCTAAACTCCATACTCCATCTTTACCTATTTCATCAAAGCTTAAAACCTTAGTATTATAAGTAGCTAAAACGGTTTTATAAGTTACTTTAAAGTAAGCTTTATCTTTTTCATTATCTTCTTTTTTACCATTTACAATAGCAATAGGAACTCTTGTATTTATTAACTTACTTAAGTTCGTATTGTATAAAACGATTTCATTATTTTCTCCTAAAGCTTCTTTATTTACTATGATAGGACCACTGAATTTATCTTCTAAACTAGTATCAATTCCACCACCATAAATATAAAACTTAGAATTATTAGCATTTAGAGTATTAGTTACAACTTGTGCTTGAATGTGTGAATT
The DNA here is from genome assembly GCF_020137585.1 of Campylobacter sp. RM12654. NCBI lineage: Bacteria > Pseudomonadati > Campylobacterota > Epsilonproteobacteria > Campylobacterales > Campylobacteraceae > Campylobacter > Campylobacter sp. RM12654. The sequence goes on along the minus strand of NZ_JACGAR010000001.1, from coordinate 17,193 downwards.
ATCCACTATTAAATTATCAGCTCTAATTCCACCTATGCCATTGCTATTTGTATTAGTAGCTCTTATTGTTGAATTTTTGATTGTATAAGTGCTATTTTTTAAATCGCTTGTCTTATCATAAGTATTTGTAGCCAAATCATCAATGCTTGATATAGGTTTAGTTCCTGTAATTTCTATAAAGGCATTATCAGCATTTAGCGTATTTGTTTTAAATGTGTTTGCAGTGAAATTACCTGAAATCTCTGAATGATTATGCACTAAAATATCTTTATTAAAGGTATTATTTAAGTTCGCATTTATATTGCATTGTTCTACATTGTTATTATAAATTCCATTGCTAGTGTTTAAAGTCCCGCACTTATTATTGTCATATTTAATAGCAGCATTAATAATAGAATTATTTACATTCAATTCTGAATTATTTGTAATATCTTCGCTTACATTTTTAACATTTGTAAGACTTAAAATACCGCCATCATCATTTGTAATTTTGGTTGCTAATTCGCCTATATTATTAAAGTCTAATTTAGATTTATTTCCATTATTTTTAATACTTGTTCCAGCGATTTTATCAGTATTATTAATGCTTAAATCTCCGCCTTTTTGATTTGTAATATTATTAAATGATTTAATATTATCTAATACCACTTTAATAGCTTCATTTACTAAATCTTTCATAGAAGCATTGCTTAATTTAGTATTGCCTTCGCCTTTTAGTGTTAAATCATCATTAAATGTTGAATTATTTAAATTATTTGTCCCACCATCTATTGTAGTTTTATTGTTAAATTGTGAGCCATTATCTTTTACATTCTTAGCTATAACTTCGCCATCAAATGTAGTTTGATTAGAATCTAGGCAATCTACTTCTACTTTTCCTTTAAGAGTTGTCGTGCTATCTGGTTTAAAACAAGCTTTATTTCCTTTAACGCTTATATCATTTTTTAAAGTTGAATTACTTACTTTAAATTCCCCATTAGCATTTAATTTAGCGTCTAATTTAGACTTATCATCAATATTTTTAATATCCAAATTATTTGCATTAAATGTAACATCTTTGCCTATATTAACACCATTTTTACCATCAATATTGCTTAAGCCTGTGCTAGTGATTGTAACAGGAGTTGTATCATCGCTACAAATACTAGCTTTGTTATTTAAATCCAAATCCTTAGTATCAATGCTAGAGCAAACTTTAGCATTATTAGTTAATGTGGTTTTTCCATTATTTGCAGTGATTATTGCGTCTTTTCCTTTAAACTCCCCACCACTAATAGTAATATTCCCAGAATTTGAAGTAGCTTTAATATTATTTGATTTAGTGTTGTTTAAATTAATATCATTATTTGCATTTAAATTCGTATTATTTTTTATAGTTGCATTAGTTACATTGATATTTTTATCTGCTTTTAAATCAGCATTAACTTGTGTAGGCTCGCTTCCTTTGACTGTGATATTTTCTTTTGAAGTTAGTTTAGAATTAATCTTGCTTGGATTATTCTTATCATCTGAAGTTACAACAATATCTTTTATAGCATTAATTGTCGCATCAATTACGCTATTTGCTATATTTGCCATTCCTTGCAAGATAATATTAGAACTCTTATCATCTTTACCTATTTGAGAATTATTAGCATTAAGATTATTAGCATTTACATTACTTGAGTTCAATGTAGCATTTGTAGCTGTAATATTATTAGCTTTATTAATATCTGCATTTATCGTTGTATCTTTTCCTAAAGTAATATCATTAGCATTTTTTATAGTAGAGTTAATGGTAGTTTTCTTATTAGCAGCAGGTGGTTCTGGACTAATTCCATTATGCTCTCCTAGATTTTGAGCGTCATTGCTTAAGATTATATTACCTGCTACATCAATATTTCCGCTAGAAACTTCAGCCCCATTTGCAATTAGTAGCGTTCCACTAGGATTTTTGCTAGTTAAATCTCCTTTTATAGTAGCATTATCAATTGTGGCATTGTTAAAATTACTATCTGCATTAATCAATGCACCTCTTCTAGCTACTAATTCATTAGTTTCTATTGCTTTATTAATTGTAGTAGTTGTGTTATTAGCACAAGAGCCACCACCTATTATATCTACTCTACCGCTACTATTAATATTTGAATTAACAATAGAGCCATTTTGCACGGTAACTAAATTAGTTCCTTTAATTAAACCATTATTAGTAGTAGAACAATCTATTAAGGCTTTATTTGTAAATAATTCTCCTAAAACATTTACAACTGATTGTTTAGTAGCTGAAAAATCACTAGAATTACCATTTGTTAAAGTTACGCTAGATGAACTTATATCAGTATTTTTTGCATTTAGAGTATTTGTTTTTATATTTTTAGAATTTGTAATGCTTAATTTCTCATCAGCTTTAATTAAATTAGCATTAATTCCTTTAGTATCTTTTGTATTTAAGATATTAGTATTTTTAGCACTGATAGTATCTCCAGTAAATTTAACATCATCTAAAGTTAAATCATTTAAGCGTTTGCTAGTATCATTACCTATATTTGCACTAGCTAAATCTACATTTTTAAGATTTAATGTATCATCTATACTTGCTGCATTTATATTAGAATTACTAATCTTAGAATTAGCAATTTTTAAATTCCCATCAATTCTAACATCATTATTTTTATTAGCATCTTTATTTTGAATGTTTAATTTTTCTAAAAGCATATCTTGAGCTAATTGTAATAATGTTTTATTAGCTTTGATTGTAGTTTCTTTTGAATTGTCTAATTTAGAATTAATGAAATTAACTTCATTAGAAGTTAGATTTCCCGATAAAATAGCGTCTTTTATAGTAGTAGTGCTTTTGATATTTACATTACCACTAAGTGTAGCTTGATTTCTTACTTCTAAATTATCAGTATCTTCAATTGACGCTAATACTTTTGTATCTTTTCCATCTATTATGATTTTACCACCATTAGTATTTGTGCTAAGCTTTGTGCCTTCGTTGATTACGCTTTTGTTTTGTAAGGTTATTGTATTAGCATTTATGGTAGCATTTTCTGTTTTTGAATTATCAATCGTTATATCTTTAGCTTTTAAGCCACCTTGTATAGTTGAGCCATTATTTACTTTTATATCATTAGCATTAATTTGTGAGTTTGCTTTAGTGCTACTATCGTTTAAAGTAACGCTATTAGCATTTACAACACCACTTTCTCCTAAAATAGCTTTGCTTTCAAATTCTGCTGTAGTAGTTATTGTAGAATTAGCATTTAATGTAGCACCATCTTTTACAAGCAATTTATTAGCATTAATTGTCCCTTTTATATTGGTATCTTGAGTGCCAGGTGCAGGGTATTTGCTATCTAACATTTTATTACTTAAAATAACACTTCCACTATTTGTTATAAACTTAGCATTTTCATCTGACTTAGCTCCATATCCTAAGAGTATATCACTATTTTTAGATTCTAATTCTCCGTTTATAGTCCCCCAATATGCTTGGATTTTATTATTAGCTGTAATTTTTGCAGTTTTTTCTACATTTGCATTTAATAAATCCACACTATCATCTATATCTAAAATACCTTTTATATTTCCACTTCCTATTCTTGCACTATTTGCTTTGATTGTTTTATCTGCATTTAAGGTAGCATCATTTGACATATCTACAAATCCACTTGCATTTATATTGGCATTGATTATTGTATCTTTGTCGCTAATAGTAATGTCTTTAACATTTGTAATATCTGCATTAAGCTTACTTCCATAAGATATTGTTGCATTGCCACCTATATCAAGAGCTGAATTAATTTCGCTGTTGTTATCTATAATTACATCGCCAGTTGATTTGAAACTATTTCCATTATAAGTTGAGTTTTGAAAATAAGCTCCGTCTGTATTGATATTTGCACCACTAACACTTGCATTAGTAGATTTAAAATAATTACTTGTAAATTCTCCACCACTAACATTAGTTTTGTCTTTACCTAATTCTCCAATATTAATAGAATTTGTGCTAGTAAATACTCCACCATTTACATTGCTACCTGATTTAACATATATATCATTTGCATTTAATTCTCCGCTACTTACATTACCACCAGAATTAATGTTTATAGTGTTATTTGCAGTGATTTTACCGCCACTTACATTGCCACTAATATCAGCTTGATTTGTAGCGTTTAGCTCTGATGAGCCACTTATATTTCCGTTTTGATTTAATTTAATATTAGTAGCTGTGTGAGTTCCTTTGCTTACATTTGCACCATTTTCAATGATAATATCAGCTCCTGCTATGGTATTGCCTTGTATATTAGACTTGCCTTTATAAGTAACATTATTAAACTTACTTTCTAAAGTAGCGTTTTCGCTTGTGTTTGAATTATCTAGCGTAATGCTTCCGCTTTCAGCTATGATTTTACCCGATTGGATATTTGAGTTTTTGTTGATATTTACATTTTGGTTTGCTGTAATCTCTGCATTACTATCTGTATTATCTAAAGTTACACTGCCTTGAGTTGATATTACTTTTGTTTTTGACATCAAGGCTTTATCTGTTTTATTATCCTTAATTGTTATATCACTACCACTTTTTAAGGTTACTAAATCTAGCTTAGAATTAGTTACATTTATTTTATTTCCACTTTGAGTAGACCAAATACCACCATCTGTAGTGTTGTTTGAAGTAATATTTGAATTAGTAATGTCAATTGTTGAATTTGGCTTACCCACAACTATGTGTTTAAAATCAACATTTGAACCATCAATTTTAACATTTGTATTGGTGCTAATATTTCCGGTAGTGCTTACAGAACTATTATTTATTGTAAGACTATTTGCATTTATTGATTCGCCTTTAGTTGTTGCATTGTCTTTAATCTCAAGTTTTTGTATGGTTGCTGCTCCACCACCTTGTCCTAAAACAACATTCTCATAATTACCACCACTTATTGTAAGACCACCAGTGGCACTACCTTTAGTCTGTGCAAAATAAGAATTGGTAGCATTAGCATTTTTTAATGTGAGAGTTTTATCTTTACCAATCATTACATTAATGCTTGAAGGATTATCTCCTATGATTTTAGTGCCTGTTACGGTTGTATTGTCTTTTGTGAAATTAGCAACACCACTACCTTTTGTATTTATCGTGCCATTTGATAAATTAGAATTTATATTAAAGCCAGCTGAATTGATATTAATCGTATTATTAGTGCCGGTAGTTGCATTAGTTGCGTCGCCTAATATTACACTCCCACCATTATGAGTAATAGTATTACCACTTGTATTGCCATTAATATTTAAAGTCCCGCTATCACTTGTAATAGTTGAATTACTAACTTCATTTGCAGTTAAAGTCCCACCTTTGCTATTTATGGTTGAGTTATCTTTAACATTATTAACGCTTAATTTTCCGCCATTATTACTATTAATAGTTGAGCCTATAACATCGCCTGATATAGTTAAATTACCATCTGTATTACTATTAATAATTGAGTTATTTGTAACATTTTTAACTTGGATTGTAGCACCATCACTATTGATAGTTGAGCTATCTATATTGTTTGTTACCTTTAAAGTCCCGCTAGTTCCATCAATTGTAGAACCTATTACATCATTTTTAACATCAATAGTCCCACCATTATTTTTAATAGTTGAATTGTCAATATTATTTGTAACACTTAAATTCCCACCACTTTCACTATTTATAATTGAATTAGCAGTAATATTATCAGCAGTTATATTTACACCTTTACTATTAATTGTAGATTTATTTGTGATATTTCCCGCAGTTAAATTCCCACCATTACCATTGATTGTTGAGCCATTAATTTCATTTGTAACTTTAATAGTCCCATTAGTTTCGCTATTTATAGTTGAATTATTTTTTATATTATTAGCAGTGATAGTTCCACCTTTGCCATTTACTACTGAATTATTAATTTCATTTGTAACATTAATAGTTCCACTTGTGCTTGTTATTGTAGAATTATTGGTAATACTTCCCGCAGTTAAAGTCCCACCATTTCCATTGATCGTTGAGCCATTAATTTCATTTGTAACATTAATAGTTCCACCAGTTTCGCTATTGATGATGGAGTTGTTATTGATATTTTTAGAAGTTAGAGTTCCGCCTTTGCTATTAATAGTTGTAGATGAAATAGTTTCAGCGTTTAGATTACCGGCTTTATTTTCTAGCTTAGAATTAGAAGAGCCATTACCTTCTAAGGTATTTAATGTCATTGTACCTGATTTATTTTGTAAAAATGTGTTTTCTAGTTTTGTATTACCTTTTACAGTAAATTTAGAATTTTTATCATTTACTAAGTAGGTTTTATTGCCTATCAAATCACCTTCTACTAACAATGAAGCATTAGCATTTTCTATATAAATTCCATCTTTGCTTTTAAGCTCATCATCTGTCATATTTGCTGAGTCATTTAAATCTCCATTAACAGTTAAATCATTCTTAATTGTCATAGAGCTTTTTTTATCCATCCATAAGGTGCTTCTTTGCTCTCTACCACTAGCATATTGACCACCTTGGCTATTAATTATGAAATTTAAAAAAGTCCCATTAAAACTATCTAAAGGGTGAAAATCTCCACCACCACTCATAGTAAAACTAGTATTTTCAGCACTTGCTCCGTTAGTAAATTTGATACTTGAAACATCTGTTTGACCTAAATTTGTATATGTATCATTAGTATTGACAATAGTTAAAACTTTACTACCATCAACAGTCGCTGCTTGAACTGAACTAATTATCGTAAATGCTAGTAATGACATTCTTATGGTCTTATTCATATGAAATCCTTAAAAAGTTGCTTGATTTTTATTAATGCTAAAAAATTGATATAAATCAAGGTATTATATTTATAAATTGAAAAAACAAAGCTTAAAAAATGATAATTTTGCAACAATTTTTGCTAAATTTTTCGCAATAAAATACTTAAATATTACAAGTTTTCTAATAGTAATTTAGTTGTATTTATAATGCTTTATATATTGTTGTAGTAGATAAAATATTAATTTATAAAAATTTAATATTTATTATTAAATATTTAAAATCTTAAATATAAATTAATTTTTATTAGTAAATATAAAAATATATATTTTATAATTTTTCTTAAGAATTTCATTTTCAAATTCTAATTATTCAAAGAAGACTAAAAATACCTTATAACTTTATGATAATACTTACTATATAAAATGTTCTTTTATATTTTAAAAAGGAGAAATTATGGCAATTTCAAGAAGAACATTCCTTAAAGGTTCAGCAATTACAGCTAGTGCGATTACTTGTCCTTTGAGTGCTGATACAAACTTTTATGATATCAAGCAAATCCCACACGCTACACATTTTGGTGCATTTACAGCCGAAGTAAATAGCGAAGGAAAAATAATCAATATTATCCCACACGAAAGTGATAAAAACCCAAGCGTAATCACTAAAGCTATCATAGATAGAACATATTCAGATACAAGGGTAAAATATCCAAGTGTTAGAAAAAGTTTTTTAGAAGGTAAAAATCGCCCTGATTTAAGGGGTCGTGAGCCTTTCGTTCGTGTTAGTTGGGATGTAGTGCTTGATTTATTATACAAAAAGCTTAAAGCTACAAAACCTGAAAATATCTTTAACGCAAGTTATGGTGGATGGGGTCATGTTGGCTTACTTCATAATTGTAACGCAGTTGCAGGTAGATTTTTTAACACCGTTTTAGGTGGAGCAATAGGCACTGATGGAGAGTATAGTAACGGAGCAGCGGGTAAAGTAAATACCGCTATAGCAGGGGATTTAGAAGTTTATAGTTTGCAAACAAATTACGAGCAAATGATTAAAAACTGCGAAGTTTATGTAATGTGGGGTTGTGATATTTACAAGGATAATCAAATAGATTTTAAGGTAGCTAATCGTGAGAATGATGGTTGGCTTAAAAAATACGCAGCTAGTAATATAAAGTTTATTAACATTGACCCACAATATACAAAAGCAGCAGAAATTACAAAGGCTGAATGGATAAAAATCGTCCCAAATACCGATGTTGCAATGATACTTGGAATGTGCCATTATTTATATACAAGTGGAAAATACGATAAAGAATTTATAGCTAAATACACAGATGGATTTGATAAATTTTTACCATATTTACTAGGTAAAACTGATGGAGTAGAAAAAACTCCTGAATGGGCGGCTAAGATTTGTGGAATTGATGCGACTAAGATTAAAGAATTATGCGATTTATTCGTTAGTAAAAGAACATTTTTAGCAGGTAACTGGGCAAATCAAAGAGCGCATCACGGCGAACAAGCTGACTGGGCTATCATAACTTTAGCTTGTATGATTGGTCAAGTTGGACTTCCTGGTGGTGGATTTGGCTTTTCTATGCATTATTGCTCGGCTGGTGGAGCGTTTAGTGGAGCGTTACTTCCTGTTGGATTACCACAAGGAAAAAATAGCGTAAATATAAATATCCCTGCAAGTCGTGTAAGCGAAGCTATCCTAAATCCAAATAAAACTATTAATTTTAAAGGCAAAACCTTTACATATCCAGAGATTAAAATGTTTTATGTAGCAGGTGCTAGTGTTTTAGGTCATCATCCAAATACTAATGAATTAATTCATGCTTTAAGACAACTTGAAACAATAGTTGTTCATGAGCCTTGGTGGACGCCGATGGCAAAAATGGCTGATATAGTAATCCCAGCTACAACAACACTTGAGCGTGATGATATAAGTTTTGGTGGTTCATATTCGCAAGATTGGGTATATGCTATGAAAAAAGTAATCGAGCCTGTGTATGAAAGCCGCAATGATTACGATGTTTTCTATGAATTAGCAAAAAGATTTGGCGAAAGAGAATTAGCTAAGTTTAGCGGTGGCAAGAAAGACCATTTAGAATGGATAAGAAGTTTTTATGAGAAGAGTGATTGTATAAATGAAATGGAATTTGATGAGTTTTGGGAGAAAGGCTCACTTCATTTTGAAATTCCAAAAGAAGCTTATGAATTTGTTCGCCACGCTGATTTTAGAAAAGACCCAGTGAATAATAAATTAGCAACAGAAAGTGGAAAATTCCAAATCTATTCACAAAAATTTGCTGATTATAATTTACCTGATTTTAAAGGTCATATAACTTGGTTTGAACCAGCTGAATATTTAGGAAATCAAGAATTAAGCAAAAAATATCCATTCCATTTATTAAGCCCACACCCAAGATATAGAATTCATTCTCAACTTGATAATACTTGGGTAAGAGAGCTTTACAAAATCCAAGGTCGTGAGCCTGTAGTAATTAATACTGAAGATGCTAAAAAGCTTGGTATTAAGCACGGCGAAGTGGTAGAAGTATATAATAATCGTGGTAGATTATTAGCTGGTGCATTTGTAAGTGATGATATTAGAAGTGGCGTTGTAGCTATTCAAGAGGGTGCTTGGTATGACCCTGAAGATGATAAAGATAATGCAAGATGTAATCAAGGTCATGTAAATGTGCTTACTTCATCTCGCCCAACTTCTCAAATGGCACAAGCAACAAGCGTAAATACTTGCTTAGTAGCGATTAGAAAACTTGATAAAAATGAAGCTGTTAAACCATATAAAAACACAACACCACCAACAATTATAGGAGCGTAAAATGAGAAAAATTATAGGATTATCATTAATTACTTTAAGTGCTTTTGCATACAAGCCTGATTATCAGCAAATATTTTTACCAACTCCTGCAAAAGTTGAGACAAAAAAGCAAGAATTTGCTAAAGATATTAGATTTATCTTAGATGAAAAAGCGACAATGCTAGATGAAAATCAAAAGCAAATCGGAACGATTTATGAAGGAACTATGGTTAAGCTAATTGAAACTAAGGGAGATTTAGCTAAGGTTAGCATTAGTGGAGAAGTTGTAGGAGATAAATTAGCATTTAATAAAAATGCGGAATTTGTCTATTTAGAGAGTAAAGACGCTAAGCCTGAAATGAGCTTTTGGGTAAAATCAAGCTCTTTAACTACTGATAAAGACGCTGCTTTTGAAGGTGTTGAGGTGTTTTATTATGATTCTTGCACGAGTTGTCACGCAGCACACGCTCCAAGCGAACACGCAATTGATGAATGGGACGCTTATTTAGGAGCAATGCAAATGAATGCAAAAATTACTGACGAGCAAAAGGATAGAATATTACGCTATATGCAAGCACATTCTAGCAATGGAGCTTTTAAGTAAATTAAAATAGAATTTGTAATTAGGATTAATTACAAATTCTTTTATTATTTTTCTATTTTTGTTTTACAATCTAAGCACTCTATAAATGTGCCTTTTTTAAGTTCTTTTATAATCATTATTCCGCCACAATTAGCGCATTTTTCTTTAGCTAGTGGGTATGAGCTAATGAAATTACATTTAGGATAAGAACTGCACCCATAAAATGCACCCCTTTTAGAAAATCTTTGCACCAAATCGCTACCACATTTAGGGCAAGGGACATCTAGTTTTACTAATTCTTTTTTAGGTTTTTCTTCTTTGTTTTCGGTTTTTGTATCGTTTAAATTCCTTGAATATTTGCATTTTGGATAACCACTACAAGCTACGAATTTACCGAATTTGCCTTCACGAATTAGCAATTCTTTACCACAATCAGGGCAATTTTCTCCTAGTTTTTCTACTTGTTTTTGACTTTGAATACTTGTTTTTCCATCGTTGATTTTAGCAATGAATGGCTCATAAAATTCATTTAAAACCTCATCTAAATCACGCCCATGAGTTGCAATCTCATCTAAACGCTCTTCCATATTGCTAGTAAATTTCGCATCTACTATTTGCATAAAATGTTCTTCTAAAAATTCTATGATTTTTTCGCCTTTTTCTGTAGGGATTAGTTGTTTTTTCTCTAACTTCACATAATCTCTATCAATTAAAAGGCTTGTTGTAGGTGCGTAAGTGCTAGGACGACCTATGCCTAATTCTTCAAGTTGCTTAATAAGACTTGCTTCGTTGTATCTTGCAGGTGGTTCTGTGTGTAAGGTCTTTATTTTTGAGCTTTGTAAAGTCATTTTATCGCCTTTATTTAAAGCAGGTAAAATCTTATCTCCACTAGCATCATCATTCAATCTTAAATGCCCATCAAATAGCACTCTTCTTCCACTTAGTTTAAACTTCGCCTTATTACTTGTGATATAAATTGTATTGTTTTCTATCTTCGCATCAGCCATTTGGGTCATTAAAAATCTATCATAAATTAATTTATACAATTTATATTCATCAGCCTTTAAATACTCTTTAGCAATTTCAGGAGTAAAGCTAACATTAGTTACACGAATAGCTTCGTGAGCTTCTTGAGCGCCTTTGCTTTTAGTCTCATAAACTCTTGCTTTAGTCGGTAAATATTCTTTGCCATAGTCTTTTGCGATTTGTTCTCTTGCTGATTTTATTGCTTCTTCGCTTAAGTTTAAGCTATCAGTTCTCATATAAGTAATTGCACCCATAAATCCTGCGTGAGTTTGAACGCCTTCATATAAAGTCTGTGCTAACATCATAGTTTTTTTAGGAGAAAAACCTAATTTAGAACTAGCAGCTTGTTGTAAAGTAGAAGTCATAAAAGGTGGCTTTGGACTATCTTTACGCTCTTTTATACTGATTTCATCTACGATAAAATCCGAGCTTTTAATATGTTTTAGGATTTCTTCGGCTAAGGCTTTTTCAGTAATGCTTGTTTTTGATAATTTCTTGTTATCAAATTCTATTAATTCTACTTCTAAATCTGTTTTAAACTTAGTATCAAGTTCATAATACTCAATGCTTACGAAATTTCTTATTTCTCGCTCTTTTAAGATAATTAATCTTAAAGCCGCACTTTGAACCCTACCAGCACTAAGCTTGCTTGCTACCTTGCTTGATAATAAGCCACTTAATTTAAAACCCACAATTCTATCTAGCATACGCCTAGCTTGTTGAGCATTTACGCTATTTAAATCTATTTTTCTTGGGTGTTTAATAGCGTTTAAAATAGCGTCTTTTGTGATTTCGTGAAAAACTATTCTATCATAGCCTAAAACATCTCCGCCTAAGATATTTGCTAGATGATATGCAATTGCTTCTCCTTCTCTATCTTCATCGGTTGCTAGTAAGACTTTAGCACCTTTGCTAAGGCTTTTTAATTCTTTTACTATGCTTGAGTGAGTTTTACTGATTTCATAATTAGGTTTAAAATGTCCGTCTTCTATATCAATTCCTAATTTATTTTTAGGCAAATCCCTAATATGACCTTTAGATGCAATTACGCTATATTCACTACCTACAAATCTTGAAATTGTTTTAGCTTTGCTTGGTGATTCTACTATTATTAGGGTATTACTCATTCGTTCTCCTTGATTAAAACATTGGCAAATTCATCATATAATTTTCTATATTCATCGCCAAGTTTTACTAAATCTTTATTTGTGCTAATGTATTCTAAATCCTTTAACACTGCATAATCTTTTAAAAAATTATTTGCATTTTCTTTTTTAAGATAAGTTTTTGCAAGTTCGTTATATACATTTAAAAATTCCTTTTGAAAATCTTCAAATTTTTCTAAATCAACGCTTAATAAAGTATCATTTGAAAAGCTTAAAACCTTGCTTTTAAACAATATCGCTAAAAATATCAAACCTTCACAATAATAAGGCTCTATTTCTTTAGTGCTTTTATAAGCCATTAAAGATACTGCTCTACTTGTTATATTTGCTAATAAGGCCTTTTTGTATTTTTCATCAAAATGATTGCAAAAATCATATATCCCACCAGCACTTGCTTTAAATTCTTCAATATTTTTAAATACCCCATTAGTATTCATTAAGCTTTCTGTATCGCTACCTATAAAGAAAATATGTCCTGCTTCGTGTCCAATGGTGCTAATCTCATAAATCTTTTTCCATAAAAACTCATCATTTAATACGCTTTTATTGTAGTCGTTAAAGGCTTTATCAAATACTTTTTGATTTAGCATTGTTCTTGGTTTTGATTTTGTTTTTTTATAGACAAAATCTAAAAATGCAAATATTTTTTTGCCATAATTTGCCGATACAAATTCATCATTTGGCACAACTTGAGCTGAAAATAAGCCATTTAATTCTGCTCCATAATAAAGTATAGGTTTGCTAATATGAAGCTCAATTTTGTCTAAATTAGCTAAGCTTAGATTTAATGCGTTTTGATTAGTTATATTAGCGTTTTTATAAGCTTTATTTAAGCTATTTTTCATCTTATTAACAAAACTTTCACTATTAAAATCATAATTATCATCAATTCTAATATCCCACTCAAGTGCTACTGAATGAGTAAATGCGTCTTCGTAATATTCTAAAAAATGCCCAACTTGAATGAAGTCTTTTGCCCCCATCCAAGCTATTTCAGCATTTTGCCAAGGCTTTAGGCTAAGCTCTTTACTCATTAAAGCATTTTGCAAGGCTTTAAGATATTTTATATATGCTTCATTTTTATGATTTAATTTAAAAAACTCATTAAAGTATTCATCAATCTTTTTAAATTCTTCTTCAAAATATAAAGAATATGGTAAAAGCTCTGGTTTAGTATCCAAATTAATTGCTATTGCATAAATCCTAGTAGCTATTTCATCATTTTCATCAAGATAATAAAGCCTATTATTTTTTATAAACTCATAAGGATTTTCTAAACTTTTAAAAAATTCATTATTTTTTTCAATTGCCTTATCCCATTTAGGCTGAATACTATTAAAAACAAGACCGATTTTATGCACTAGATTTAATAAATCTACATAAAATTTATCTAAACAAGGGCTTAATTTTTCAATGATTTTTATATGTCTTTGCTCGTAAAATTCTTTTACTCTTTTATATGCTAAATCTTTTGCTTTTGCTAAGTTTATATTATTTTTTTTGCAAGTATTTTCATAATTTGTAGTATTTAGCTCAATAATTCTTAATAAATATGAATTGAAATTCATATCATTTATCTCTAAGCCAAGTTCTTTTAAATCATTATTTATAAGTCTTGCTAAATCGTGATTGCTTGATGAGTTTAATTTGTATAATGAGAATAATTCTTCTTCGTGCTCTTTTATGATTTTTCCTAACATTTTTGCTCCTTTTTTCGCATTTTGCCAAAAAATATTTAAATATGGAACACACTTTGCTATATAAGTAAAAATATTTTTAAACAAGGATAGAAAATGGCAATTTCACCTATGAATAATACTGCTATGAGTGTTAATACAAGTATCGCTGCACAAAATGCTAATACGCTTTCTGATAAGCAAAAATCAGAGGGCTTTAGCCTTGATAATACCATTCATACAAGTGATGTAAAAAAGCAAGAAGCAGATGCAAAAGCCTTAAAAGAAGCCGATGGGACTAATCCAAATTCTAAGATTTCTCAAGAAGCTTTTATGAGATTATTGCTTGAAGAATTAAAGCATCAAGACCCAACAAGTCCAATGGATAGTGATAAAATGCTAACTCAAACAAGCCAACTAGCAGCTCTTGAAACTCAAGAAAAAACTAATAAAACTATGGATGAATTAGCTAAGAGAATGGAATTACTTAGCAATAGTGTAGGAATTGGTATGATTAATGCAGTTGGTAAAATGGCTGTGCTTAAAAAAGATACCTTTACTCACGATGGTAAGGCCGTTGATTTGCCGTTTAACTTATACTTTCCAAATGGTGCTCCAAATGATGTAGTAATAGGTGTATTTAACTCAAATAAAGAGCAAATTGACGCAATTAAAGTTGATAAAGACATTATTCAAAAAGGTAATAATAATTTTATTTGGGATACTAGATATGAAGATGGAACTATTAGAGAGAAGGGTGATTTTAAATTCGTAGCTCAATATGAAGATGAACACGGAAATATAGTTCAAATTCCTAGTGGTTATTTTAAGGTTGATGGGGTTACTTTTGAAGATGGTAAGGCTTATTTAAACGCTTCTGGTATTAAAATCAGCTTTGATGATATAGCACAATTTCAGGATGAAAAACTATGATGCGTTCATTTTATAACGGGGTTAGTGGAGTAAAAACTCATAGTTTTGGAATGGATTTATTAGCTAATAACATTTCAAACATAAACACCGTTGGCTACAAGGCTGCTATGCCTGAATTTAAAGACATATTTTATCAAACAGGCAATGATGTTGGTGGCTTAAATAATTTTGGGGCAAATCAAGTTGGACTTGCTGCAAGTGGTTTAAGCTCAACTTTTTCTCAAAAACAAGGAGCTTTAGTTTCTAGTCAAAATACCTTTGATGTAGCACTTGAAGGCAAGGGATTTTATGGCATAAAAGATTACGATGGTAATACTTATTATACTAGAAATGGGGCTTTTAATATTGATAGCGATTTTAATTTGGTTGATAGTTTTGGAAGATTTGTGCTAGGGACTATGAATGCTGGATTTAATGCGAGTGCTATGAGTGAAAATATTAAAGAAATGTTTGGAAAAGTTAGTTCAAATGCTGGTTTTACAATATCTAATAATGATTTAGATATTAAACTAAACGCACCAAACGCACAAACTCCTATAACATTGCCAAGAACACTTTTTATGAATGCAGTAGCAACTACAAATGTAAATATTAAAGCAAATCTTAGCAATGCTTTTCACGAAGAAGATAAGTATATAAATCTTGATAATATTGAATTAGAAATTGATAATAATAAAAGCACTTTTAAAGCAAGTAATCTTGAGCCTAATGCTAGAATTTTATTAGAAGTTGATAGGGGAGATGGAAGCGATACTATAGAAGCATTTGCTGATGAGTTTGGGAATTTAGAAAAGACAATTAGCGGGAATGTAAATAGCTTTAGTGCAAGGCAAGTAAAGACTATTAATGTAGGTGCTAATAATAAATTTGATATAGCAACTTATGATGCGAATGGAAATATTAGAAAAATTGATTTGCAAATACAAGCTATTGATAAGCTTAATTTTAAAGCTACTGCTATTTTAAAAGATACTCAAGGAAATACTATTAGTGAAGCTAGTGGGAATATTATTTTTAATACCGATGGTTCATTAAATACAAATGAATTAAATCAAATAGATGGAATAAATCTAAATCTAGGAAGCCCAAGAGTTGATGGTAAGGGTGGATATGATGGATTAACTTGTATTGATAATGCAAAAATAGAGCGTTATGTAGAAGCAAACGGCTATCCAGCAGGAGTTTTAAAAGATTACGCTATTGATGAAAGGGGCAATATATTAGCTAATTTTACCAATGGTAAATCTCAAGCTGTAGCTAAGTTTGCAGTGTTTAATTTCGTAAATGAGCAAGGCTTACATAAAAATGGAGAAAATGAGTTCAGCACTACTCCTGATAGTGGAAATCCTATATTTTTTACCGACGCAAATGGTAATGTAATAAACTCATATAAAATCAAATCAAATTATTTAGAGCAAAGCAATGTGGATTTAGGCACGGAGCTTACTCAAGTGATTATTTTTCAAAAGGCTTATGAAGCAAACGCTAAGAGTATCACAACAGCCGATCAAATGCTAAAACGCGCAATAGAGATGAAAAAATAATACAAAATAAATTATATTTAGCACAATTTTTCGTGTTAAATATAATTAAAAATATATTTTAAATAAATTATTTAGTATAAAAATATTTATAAATTGTGTGTTTTATAATTAATTTAGAATTTAAAATATGTATTTTTGTGTTATTGTCTTTTTAGATAAAGTTAATTTTTATTTTCTTTAGCTTTTAATATATAAATTAATTTTTATTAATATTTTGAAATATTAAGAAAGTATTGTAACTAGGGATTTTAAGAAAAATTTTATGAATAAAATATAATTTAAAAAATCATAATTTGTATATGTTTAAGTTTTATTTAATAAATTAAATATATAGTTCTCGTGCAAATTTATTCAAAGGAGACACAATGAAAAAACGTAACAAACCTGTTGCTGGGGGGGGGTATTTTAAAGTTATCTCTTGCAGCTAGTGCATTAATTTTCTCTCAAGGCTTAATTGCTGATGAGCTACAAACTTCAAATCAAAACACACAATTAGTAAATTCAAAGGAAACAAACTTACAAGGTACAAATTCATCACCTTCAAACTCAATCGGAACTCCAACTGCTGAAAATGGTCAAGATAGTAAAGCTAGTAATCAAGATAGTGAAAAACAACCTGAATTAGATAATCAAGATGGTGGAAAACAACCTGAATTAGATAATCAAGATGGTGGAA